>CACNXU010000015.1 GCA_902624585.1 uncultured Pelagibacteraceae bacterium
GTTAGCACCTTTTGGCTGTATATACTACCCAGTTGAAATATTACCAGAAATATTCCAATCAATCGCTTTCGCATTGCCATTAGTATATATTTTTGAGGAGACTAGAAATATTTTAGTTAATGGAACAGTCAATTATGAAAATATAATAAATGCAGTCTATCTTAATGGGTTTTATTTAATTTTATCAATATCCGTATTTTATTACTCTTTCGATAAAGCAAGAGAAAAAGGAACTTTGATAAACATGGGAGAATAAATTGGTGCGCCTGCTAGGAGTCGAACCCAGAACCTCCTGATCCGAAGTCAGGCGCTCTATCCAGTTGAGCTACAAGCGCATATAGTATTAATATTATATTTTATGGAAAAAAACATTAATTTTATAGTCAAAGAGAATGAGAAGAATTTAAGAGTTGATGTTTTAATTAACAAAAGAGAGGAATTAATTAGTAGAACTAGGATTAAAAATTTAATTTTAAAAGAAAAGTTAACACTAAATAATGAAATAATTAAAAGTCCGTCAAAAAAAGTCTCAATTGGTGATACTATAAATCTTAAGATTCCAGAGCCTGAAATAGCATCCCTTAAACCTTACGAATTTAAATTAGAAATAATATACGAAGATGATGATCTATTAGTAATTAATAAACCTGCCGGAATAATCATGCATCCAGGAGCTGGAAATTATGATAAGACAATTGTTAATGCATTGATGCATTATGACAAGGATTCTTTATCAAATATAGGTGACGAGTTAAGACCTGGTATTGTTCATAGAATAGATAAAAACACATCCGGTTTAGTTGTAATTGCAAAAAATAATGAAACTCATGAAAATTTATCAAAACAATTTAGTGATCATACAATTATAAGAGAGTACCAGCTTTTAATATGGGGAAAATTAAGACCCTCCTCAGGAAGAATTGAGACATTTATAACTCGTAGTTCAAAAAATAGACAACTTATGGAAGTTAGTAGTTCTAAAGGTAAGAAAGCTATAACAAATTATAAAACACTTGAAATTTTTGAAAATCAGAAAACACCAACCTTAAGTTTAGTTGAATGTAAATTAGAAACAGGAAGAACACATCAGATAAGAGTTCATATGAATTATAAAGGTAATAGCCTAGTTGGAGATGATAAATATAAAAAAAAATATAAAAAGTTAAAAAATATTGATTTAGATATCCAAAATTCAATTACTAAATTAAATAGACAATTTCTGCATGCAAAAACTTTAGGATTTATACATCCACGAACTAAGAAAGAGATGATTTTTTCCTCACTTTTGCCACAAGATCTAAATAATATTCTAAAAATGCTTAGAAACACTGAAGAATAAATTATTGAAAATTACGTATAATTAATTAAATAAACATTTCTATGAGCACAACAATGAGTAACAATCTGCCAACCCTTTCTAATGAAGGTGGACTATCTGCATATTTAGAGCAGATTAAAAAGTTTCCGATGTTAGCTGCAGAAGAAGAATATATGCTAGCAAAAAATTGGAAAACGACTGGTAATATTAAAGCTGCAGAAAAACTAGTTACTAGTCATTTAAGATTAGTTGCAAAGATTGCTATGGGCTACAAAGGATATGGTTTGCCTATTAATGAAATGATTTCAGAGGGAAATGTAGGTCTTATGCAAGCTGTCAAGAAATTTGAACCAGAAAAAGGTTTTAGATTGGCAACTTATGCAATGTGGTGGATTAAGGCTTCTATTCAAGAATATATTTTAAGATCTTGGAGCCTTGTCAAAATTGGAACTACTACTGCTCAAAAAAAATTATTTTTTAATTTAAAGAAAATTAAAAATCAAATTTCTCCAGAAACTGAAGGAGATTTAAGAGATGAACACGTTGATCATATAGCTAATAAGCTCGATGTAAGTAAAGAAGAAGTCGTTTCTATGAATAGAAGACTTTCTGGAAAAGAGTTCTCGCTTAATGCTCAAGTTGGAGAGGATGGTGATGAATGGCAAGACTGGTTGGTTGATAAAGAACTTGATCATGATTTAAAATTTGCTCAGCACGAGGAAATGGAGCAAAGAAAAGATTTATTAAAAGACTCTATTAAAGTTCTTAACGACAGAGAAAGAGAAATTCTATACTCAAGAAGACTAAATGATGACCCGACTACACTAGAAGATTTAAGTAAAAAATATAAAATTAGCAGAGAAAGAGTTAGACAAATAGAAAATAAAGCATTTGAAAAACTTCAAAAGCATATGCTTTTATTAGCTAAATCAAAAAATCTTTTACCCGCAAATTAAACTTCAAAAGGGTTTTCAATTAAAATAGTATCATCTCTTTCTGGACTAGTAGAGATACTTGATACCTTTGCACCAATAAAATCTTCAACAGCAAAAATATATTTTTTTGCATTTTCAGGTAATGAGTCCATATTTTTGACTCCACTTGTAGAAACTTTCCAACCTGGAAAAGTTTCATAAATTGGTTTTATTTTAATCTGGTCCTCTACAGCGGCAGGTAAATAATCTAATCTTTTACCATCAAGCTCATAAGCAACACACATTTTAATTTCATCTAATTCATCAAGTACATCTAATTTTGTTAAAGCGATACCATCAATCCCTGAAACTTTAATAGTTTGCCTCACCAAAACACCATCAAACCATCCACATCTTCTTTTTCTACTTGTAACAGTTCCAAATTCTTTTCCACGTGTTCCTAATAGTTCACCGATATCATTTGTTAACTCAGTAGGAAAAGGGCCCTCTCCAACCCTTGTTGTATAAGCTTTTGTAATGCCAAGAACATAATTTATAGAATTAGGACCACACCCAGTTCCTGTCGCTGCGCTTGAGGCAACAGTATTTGATGAAGTTACAAAAGGATAAGTTCCATGATCTACATCAAGTAAAATACCTTGAGCACCTTCAAATAAAATTTTTTTTTTCTGTTTTTTAAATTGATCAATTTTTAACCAAACTGGCTGGGAGAATTCTAATATTTTAGGTGCTATTTTAAGCAAATCAGATTTAAGCTGATCTTTTTCAAAAATTTTTTTTCCCAGACCTTTTCTAATCGCATTATGATGAACTAATACAGAGTCGAGTCTTTGATCTAAATTTTTTTCAGATCTAAGATCCATAACTCTTATAGATCTTCTTCCAACTTTATCTTCATATGCTGGTCCAATTCCACGTCTTGTAGTTCCTATTTTGCTTTTTCCTGCTGCATCCTCTCTAATCTCATCCATTTCTCTATGAAAAGGCAAAATTAAATTTGCGGACTCCGAAATAATAAAATTATTTACATTTACTTCTACACCTTTAGAATTTATTTCTTCTATTTCATCTAATAAAGCCCATGGATCTACCACAACTCCGTTGCCAATAATTGATATTTTGCCTTTTCTAACTATTCCAGATGGCAATAATCTCAATTTATAAGTAATACCATCAATCACTAAAGTATGACCAGCATTGTGGCCTCCTTGGAATCTAATTACTACATCAGCCTGTTCAGATAACCAATCAACAATTTTTCCTTTACCTTCGTCACCCCATTGAGATCCAACAACGACTATATTTTTCATTATTTAAATTTTCTGTTTATTTTTAATGAAGTGAGATGATTAATTGGGCCATGACCTTTTCCATATTTCGGGTTTGATTTAATTGCAGAATTTACATACTTAATTCCTAGCTCACAAGATTTCTTTACTGTTTTTCCACATGATAAAAAAGTTGTAACTGAGCTAGATAATGTACAACCTGTACCATGGGTATTCTTTGTTTTGTGACGCTCGCTTCTGAAGATCTTTATGTCTTTTTTGTTTATTAAAATATCTATTACATTTTTGTGTTTTAAATGACCGCCTTTTATAATTACATTTTTGGCTCCTAATCCTATAAGTTTATTACCAGCAAAAATCATATCTTCTTTTGTTATAATTGTTGTTTTAGTCAAAATTTCTGCCTCTGGGATATTTGGGGTAATAAGCAATACTTTTTTAATTAATTTTAATTTTAATAATTGAATAGCTTTAGTATCTATAAGTTTAGCCCCTCCTTTGGCAACCATCACTGGATCTAATACTATTTTTTTAACTTTAATTACATCCAAAGCTTTTAGTACCATTCTAATAACCTCTGTAGAATGCAGCATACCAATTTTTATTGCATCAGGTTTTATATCTTTACAGCTATAAATAATTTGATTAAAAATTTCTTTTGGATCAATACCAACAATTGATTTTACACCTGTGGTATTTTGTGATGTAACTGCAGTTATTGCTGTCATTGCATAAGAACCTAGAGCTGTAACAGTTTTTATATCAGCCTGAATACCTGCTCCTCCAGATGAGTCAGATCCTGCAATAATTAAAATTTTAGAATTTGGTTTCAATTTATTTAATTTTTTTCGTAATCATATTTACACATTTGTATAAAATTGCTTTATTTTCACTTTCTCCCATTACTCTTATTTTAGATTCTGTTCCTGATTTTCTTACTAAAATTCTTCCTATGCCTTTAATTAATTTATCTGCGTTTTTTATAATTTTTTTTATTTCTGGTTTGTTAATAATATTTTTATCTTTTACTTCAATATTTTCTAAAAGTTGAGGTGTTTTCTTAAATTGATCAAAAAATTCACTTGCCTTTTTTCCTTTTCTTAAAGCAAAAAGAGCTTCTAAAGCTACAAGCAAACCATCTCCTGTAGTTGCAAATTTACCTAAAATAATATGTCCCGATTGTTCACCACCTAAATTAAAATTATATTTCTGCATTTTTTCTTTAACATATCTATCTCCTACATTTGCCCTTAGAAATTTTATTCCTTTTGATTTAAAATATTTTTCTAACCCATAATTTGACATTAATGTTCCAACAACTCCCCCTTTTAACATTTTTTTGTTTTTCCATCTTGTTGCTAAAGCAGCTATAATTTGATCTCCATCTATTATATTGCTTTTTTCATCACACATTATAATTCTATCAGCATCCCCATCTAAAGATATTCCAATGTGTGCTTTATATTTTTTTACAGCAGATCTGATTTTTCTTGGAAAAGTTGATCCACATTTTTTATTAATGTTTAAACCATTTGGTTTAACTCCTATTGCTATGACTTTAGCTCCTAATGATTTCAATAATTCAGGACCTGCCTTATAACCAGCACCATTTGCACAATCGATTACTATTCTTAGTCCTCTTAAATTGAACTCTTTAGTGAAATTTTTTTTTAATATTTTAATATATTTTTTTGTACCTGTTTCTAATCTTTTAACTCTTCCTAATTTTTCAGAATGTGAGAGGTTTTTTGAGATTTTTTTATCTATAAGTCCCTCAATTTTTTTTTCTATTTTATCTGATAATTTCATTCCATCAGGACCAAACAATTTTAAACCATTGTCAAAGTGTGGATTGTGAGAGGCGGTGATCATAATACCCATATTGGCCCTCATTTCTTTTGTTAGCATAGCCAAACCATTAGTTGGTAAGGGTCCAAGGGTATAAACATGCATACCAGCTGAAGCCAAACCTGAAACAAGAGCTGGCTCAAGTGTATATCCTGACAATCTCGTATCTTTTGCAATTATTGCTGTTTGTTTTCTTTTCTTTTGAGATTTAAAGTATGTTCCACTAGCAAGTCCAAATTTAAAGAACATATCTCCATTTATATATTTGCTATTAACTGCTCCTCTTATTCCATCTGTCCCAAAATATTTTTTTGTCATTAATTTTTGACTATCTCGTTAAAAACTTTAATACCTTGCTTAACTTCATTAACATCATGAATTCTTAAAATCTGAATTCCTTGCATTAAAAGATATACTGAAGAAGCCATGGTTCCACCGATTCTTGTTTTGCTATCATTTTTTTTTGATATATCTTTAATAAATCTTTTTCTTGAATTCCCTACTAGTATAGGAAAACCCAATGAATGAAAAATAGAAACACCTCTTAAAAGATTCATATTATGTTTCAAATTTTTTCCAAATCCAATTCCAGGATCTAAAATTATATTATTATGTTTAATACCCTTGGATCTTATTAACTTAATTTTATCTTCAAAATAATCATAAATATCTAATAATTCATTTTTATATTTCGCTTTCTTTTGCATATTTTCTGGTGTCCCAACTGAATGCTGTATTACAAATGGAATTTTATACTTTTTTAAAATATTTATTGTTTTGGGATCATAACTTAATCCTGAAACATCATTAATAAGTTTAACTCCCATTCTAATACCATTTTCCATAATGCTGGACTTTCTTGTGTCTAAAGATATTGGTATTTTTTTTACAATTAATTTTAATATCTTTTTGATTCTATTCCATTCTCTATTTTCATTTATAGGCTTAGACCCAGGTCTTGTAGATTCCCCACCAACATCTATTATAGATGCACCACTTTTGTATAAACTCATGGCATGAGTAATGCCCTTATTTTTTTTATTAAATTTTCCTCCATCTGAAAAACTGTCGGGTGTAAGATTTAATACTCCCAAAATATTTGGAATTTTTTTAAAATTTAAATTTGAAAAATTTGTTTTTTTTGACCTAATTTTTTTTAAATCTGAATATATTTTTGTTTTTAATTCTTTTGGTAAATTTCTAATTTTATTTATTGAAATTTTTCTAATTTTTTTTCTTGTAATTATCTCAATATGATCAAAAGATATTTCTTTAATCTGATGTAAAGGGATAGATTGTTTTTTATTTACTAAAATTTTTGATTGTTTGCCGAAGAAGAAATTACACGCTCTTGTGTAATATCTTGGCATTGTTTATTAATGAACAATTTTTGGTTTCAAACCCATCGCGCCCAAAGCTGAATCTTGATCATCTTTCGACTCCGGATTATCTAAAATTTTATCTTTAGGATATAAATTTTTATTAATAATATTCTCTATTTCTTCACCAGTTAAAGTCTCATAAGTTATTAGAGCTTTTGCAATTTTATGTAGATCATCTATTTTTTCTGATAAAATTTCCTTAGCTTTATTATATCCTTCATCTACAAGCTTTCTTATTTCTTTATCAATTTTCTGAGCAACTTCCTCTGATACTGATTGAGTTTGGGTTACTGACCTTCCCAAAAAAACTTCTTCTTGGTTTTCCCCATATTCTACTGGACCCATTTCTTCACTCATTCCATATTTTGTTACCATTGCTCTTGCTAATTGTGTAGCCTGGTTAATATCAGACCCATTTCCTCCACCTGCTCCTGTAGATATATTATCTTTTCCAAAAATTATTTCTTCAGCCACTCTTCCTCCAAAACAAACAGCTAGTCTCGCTTTAAGATATTTTATAGAGTAACCGTGTTTGTCTCTTTCAGGTAAGTTCATTACCATTCCAAGAGCTCTTCCCCTTGGTATAATAGTAGCTTTATGAATTGGATCATAACTTGGCATATTAAACGACACTAGAGCATGTCCACCTTCATGGTATGCAGTTAGTTTTTTCTCATCTTCTGTCATGACCATTGAACGTCTTTCAGCACCCATCATAACTTTATCTTTTGCTTCTTCAAATTCTAATAATGTGACTATCCTTTTATTTTTTCTCGCTGCTAATAAAGCTGCTTCATTAACTATATTTGCAAGATCAGCTCCTGAAAATCCTGGCGTGCCTCTCGCAATTGTTCTTAAATTTACATCTGGAGCCATTTTTATTTTTTTAACATGTACTTTTAAAATTTTTTCTCTTCCAATAATATCTGGGTTTGAAACTACTACCTGTCTATCAAACCTTCCTGGTCTCAATAACGCTGGATCAAGGACATCTGGTCTGTTTGTTGCAGCAATAATAATGACACCTTCATTTGTATCAAAACCATCCATTTCAACTAATAACTGGTTTAAAGTTTGTTCTCTTTCATCATTACCCCCACCTAAACCAGCTCCTCTACTTCTTCCAACTGCATCAATTTCGTCAATAAAAATTATACATGGAGAATTTTTTTTACCTTGATCAAACATATCTCTAACTCTAGATGCTCCTACTCCAACAAACATCTCTACAAAATCCGAACCTGAAATAGTGAAAAACGGAACTCCTGCTTCACCTGCAATAGCTCTAGCCAATAAAGTTTTACCTGTTCCTGGAGGGCCAACAAGCAATGCTCCTCTTGGAATTTTTCCACCCAACCTACTAAATTTTTTTGGATCTTTTAAGAATTCTACTATCTCTTCTACTTCTTCTTTAGCTTCTTCTACACCAGCAACATCGTTAAACGTAACTTTACCTTTTAGTTCGTTCATCATTTTTGCTTTTGATTTTCCAAAGCCCATCGCTCCACCTTTTCCACCTTGCATTTGTCTCATGAAGAAAATCCATACTGCAATCAGTAATAACATAGGGAACCATGAAAGTAGTACGCCAAACAATGAAGGCATTTTTTCCTCTAAAGGTGCTGCAGAAATACTTACTCCTTTTTCAGATAATTTTTCTATAAGATTTGGATCGTTAGGAGCATATGTTGAAAAAGAATTTCCATTTGAATAAACACCTTTAATGTTATTTCCTTGGATTTCAACTTTAAGAACTTCGCCGTTTTCAACTGAATTCAAAAAATCAGAAAATATTATTTGATTTCCTCCTCTAATATTAGACTGAGGATTTTTAAACATATTGTATAGACCTATAGTTAAAAAAACTATAATTCCCCACATTGCAAGATTTTTTAAATTCATGAGTTTAAAATAAGAATTATTATTAAATTAACAAGTGACAAAATATCAGTTATTTCTTCAAATTTAACGCTCTTTTGATACTATAACTGAGCTATTTACCTTCTTTATTATACAGTTTCCTAAAGTAGTCATGAATGAGTTATCATTTTTAATTTGATAAATTAAGTTATCAATTTTTTTTCCTCTTACTGGGTAGTATTTTTTACCAACAGCTTTTAACACTTCTGTTAGAGACCTAAAAACTACTTCCTCTGGTTGAAGAAAAAAATTTTTATTCAAAATAACAAACTTATTAATATTTGAAACTGTTGAATTGTCTTTTAAATTTTTTTCTACAAAGTATTTAATTGACTCGTTAGCAAATTTTAAATTTTTAATCGTTAAATTAAATTTATCATTATTTAATCCCTCTAATTCCAAGTTTTTTATAAAATTTCTAATTTTTACTCTCTTAAATTCATCATTTTTATTCGAGGGATCTGCAACATAATTTTTAAAAACTTTTTTGGTAATATGTTCTAAATTTTTTTTAGAGAACTTTAACAAAGGTCTTATCAAATTAATATTTTGTAGGTTGGTTTTTTGATCAAATGATACCATACCATTTAAACCACTGCCTCTTAAAATTCTAATAAAAAAATTCTCTATTAAATCATCTTTATGATGACCTAATAAAATATTATTTATTTTTAATTTTTTTGCCTTTTTTATCATCAGTGCATATCTTTTATCTCTTGCAATAGATTGGATGTTGCTTTTTGGCTTTTTTCCAACCCAGGTTAAAATCTCAAGATTAGTAGACAATTTTTTTAGAAGCAATTTTACAAATTTTGCCTCTTTTGTTGAATTATTTCTAAGTTTATGATCAACGTGAAAATATTTTACTTTTAGATGTTTTTCAATCGAATAAATTTTTGATAAAAAACATAAAGCTAGGCTGTCTGGTCCACCAGAAACCGCAACTATAAAATCCTTTTTTAATTTAAGATTTTTTTCAAATTTTTTATAAATTTTAGAAGTTTGTTTATCTTTTAATTGATTTAATAAAAACTTATGAGTCTTGTTTGATGCATTCAAATTTTTTGGACTCATATTTTGCTTTTTGTATTACAGACTGATTTGCATTAGGATATTGTAATTCTACACCATTTATCATTTTACATCCTTGGTCTTTTTGACCAATTTGAACCATTGATACTCCAAGTTTTAATAAATTAATTGGAGCTTTTTTTCCTTTAGGATATTTTTGATAGCCCTCTAAATAAGCAGAAGCCGCATCTGTATATAGTTGTCTTATTCTAAATGTTTCTGCATACCAGTATTGCGCACTACCTGCTAACTCGTGATCAGAATTTGACAAAACAAATTCTCTAAAAGCTCTTTCTGCGGTACTATAGTCTCCTACTTTTAAAAAACTAGTTGCAAATTCATATTGACCCTTTGGATTTAATTCTTGAGGAAGTATTTTTTCCTCAGATTGAAAAGTTTCTGTAACAATTGAAGCTGTAGTTTCAACAGATTGAATTTGCTGTGAAGTCTCTTTTGTTTCTGTATCCTTATAAGATATAGTACCTAAATCTTGAGGTTGTGAACTTCCTGGTAAAATTTTTTGTTCATCTGTTTTTGGCTTTGAACTTAGTTGATTTTCTATGTCGCTTGTTTTTGTAGAACTTAAATTAGTTTCTATATCTTGAAATCTTATTTGATTATCGGCTTGAATTTTTGAAAGACGAGTTGATAATTTATCCAACTTAAAATTTATTTCTTCAAATTTATTAGTTAGTTCTCTAAACTGATTTTCTACTTCAGATAATTTTAATAAATGTCTTGTTAAAACATCTTCTGAATTTTGATCCAGTTCTGAAACCGAACTATCATTGTTAGCAATTTGTATTTCAACAGATCCTGAATAAACTGCTCTTTCGAGAGTTTTAAGATCGTTTTTTATTATTTCTAAGGTCTCATAGATATTGTGGTTATCTGCAAAAGAAAAATTAACAAAAGTTAAATTTAAGATGAATAATAGTTTTAATAAAACTAATTTAAATATAAACATGATTTAAATTAGATTTATGGTTATAAAAATGGCAAAAAAAAGACCTCAAATCCAATAAAGGTATTAAGGTCTTTTTTTTTAAAAAATTAATTTGCTTTAACAGTTACTGATCTTCTATTTTTTGACCAGGCTAATGGATTTGAGCCAGAGTCAACTGGTCTCTCTTTACCATAACTTAATACAGAAATTCTGTCTGAAGATATTCCATAAGTCATTAAATAATCTTTAGCTGCATTTGCTCTTCTTTCACCAAGTGCCAAGTTATATTCTCTTGTTCCTCTCTCGTCAGCATGACCTTCAAGGACCACATTTATACTTGGATTTTTTCTTAACCACGCTGCTTGGGCTCTTAAAGTTTCTCTAGATGCAGTTGTTAATATCGACTCATTTGTTGCAAAGAAAACTCTATCTGGAACACCGTCAGCTAAATATTCAACTGTATCAGTTCCTGTATAAACATCACCTTGCATTTGACCTTGAATGTCTGTTGCTACTTCTTTTTTAGTTGCACATGCAGATAGCACTAGGCAAGCTGTTAATACTAAAAGTGTGTTTTTTAAAATTTTGTTTAGTCTCATTAAATTGCTCCTTGCTGCTAATTTCAATTTATTAACTTTTTCACATGTAAATAGAGGTTTCAAGTCTAAAAATCAAGAAATTTAAAAAAATTAATCTCTTAATTGCTTAATAATGATGACCATGATGGGTCAGATGCATCTGTTGGTGTCTTTATTTGGCGTTCATTATAACCAGTTAAATCTATAGACCACAATTTTGCAGAAAACCCTTCTCCTTTAGAATTAGTTTTTGTTTCTCGATAAAATATCAATACCCTGCCATTTGGAGACCAGGATGGGGCCTCTTGATAATAATTTTCAGTCAACAAACGTTCACCACTTCCATCGGTTCTCATTACACCTATATAAAATTTACCTTTGTGTAATTTTGTAAATGCAATCAAATCTCCTCTTGGAGACCAAACAGGTGTCCCATATAAACCGTTCCCAAAAGAAATTCTTTTTATATCAGTTCCATCTTTTTTCATTACATAAATTTGCTGATATCCACTTCTATCAGAATTAAATGTAATATATTTTCCATCTGGAGAGTAAGATGGAGATGTATCAATTGATGGATGATTAGTAATTTTTTCAACTATTCTATTTTCTAAATCCATTGTGTAAATATCTGACTTTCCATCTTTTGCAAAACTCATAATTATTTTTTTACCGTCAGGTGAGAAACGTGGTGCAAATGTCATTCCAGGAAAATCTCCAACTACCTCTTGTGTACCAGTTTCTATATCTAATAAATAAACCCTAGGCATATTTTTAAAGTAAGACAAATAGGTTACCATTTGACTTGCTGGATTAAATCGTGGTGTTAAAACTAACTCATTACCTAAAGTCAAAAATTTATTATTAGCCCCGTCTTGATCCATGATTGCTAATTTTTTAATTCTTTGAGTTTTTGGTCCTTCTTCTGAGACATAAATTATTCTTGTGTCAAAATAACCTTTTTCTCCCGTCAGCCTCTCATAAACTTTATCAGAAATAATATGCCCTACTCTTCTCCAGTTGTTAGGTACTGTGGTAAAAGCTAAAGCCATCATTTCTTTAGCAGCTAAAATATCCCATAATCGAAACTCAACTCTTAATTTATCTTCTACATAATTTACTTTACCAGTTATAAGTGCTTGAGCTTTAATTAAGTTCCAATCTTCAAATCTTGGTTTTAAATTTGCAATATCAGGAGCTTGTAAAAAAGCCTTTTTATCAAGTGGGTTAAATAATCCTGAAGTCCTCAGATTGTTCTCAACAATATTTGATATTTCAGAACCAATATTTTCTTTTTTAAGTATTTTTTCAAAATCTTTTCTAGACTCTTCATCAATTGATAATGGGGAGACTGCTAATGGAAGTGGATTTAAATTTCCCCGAGTTATGTCAACTTCTATTAAAGCATTTACATTGATAGGTATCAATATAAACAATAAAATTAAAATTTTTTTTGTCATTAAATATACTACCCTTCTAACATCTCTCTTGCATCAAAATTTAACTGTAATTCTTTCCATCTTTCATATCCAGTCGTTGGAACTCTTAATGGTTGGCATAACTTTACAGCTCTCAAAGCGCTTTCTGCTAAAACCTTATAAAAACCTTGGCCTGGTTTATTCATTCTTGCATGGTCTAAAATTTCTGTTTTTGATACTGTTCCATCAGGTTTTAATTTTAACTTTATTCTTACCAATAAATTTTCATTGTATGGTAATCCTAATGGAATACTCCAACACCCAAATATTTGTGCTTTAAGAGCATCCTCTTCGCTTAGTGTAAGACCTGTATTTTCAACATTTCTTTCTTGATCTTGAGTAATGTCGTCATTTGTTTTTAAAACTTCTGCGCTCTCTTCTTTTGATTTATCAATTAAAGCGGCAATATTATTTGGATCAAATAAGTCCTTTTTTTCAAATTCTGATACCTGTTTAACTTCATCATCTACTTTTTCAGGATTTTGTTTTTTTTCCTCTTTTGTCTCAACCTTTTTTAAAGTTTTATCTGGAAGTGGAATTGCTTCAGGTATTTCATTCTCTATTTTTTTATTATTTTGGTCAGGAGCCAGAACAGTTTTTGTTTTGGTTTTTTCTACTTTTTTTGGTGGAGCTTGTTCTGAAACAAGTTTTTTTTCTTTCTCTTTTACTTTCTCAATTATTTTTTTAGCCTTAGGGGCAAATGGAATATTAGTTTTTTCTGCAATTTGAATTAACTCAACTGATACTATTGGTGGAATATCAAGTGGTTTCTTTGCCAAAAAAGGTAAGCTCATAGCTGTAATGAAAATTAACAAAGCATGTAAAACAGAAGAAATAATTAAACTTCTATTCACTTTAATCACCTTTGTTTATATGGTTCTGAAATCAATGCTACTTTAGTAAAACCAGATCCTGATAGTAATCCCATTATTTCCAAAACTCTTCCATAATTTATAGTTTTATCACCTCTAACATAAATTCTGGTATCAGTTCTATTTTTTGAAACCGCTAACACCTTTGCAATAATATTATCATATTCAACTTTTGCTTCTTGAATAAAAATTTCACCTTTTGCATTAATTGAAAGTGTTAAAGGCTCTGTCTCCTCTGGCAAAGAGTCTGCTGAACTTTCTGGTAAATCAACTTGAACACCAACAGTTAACAATGGTGCTGTAACCATAAAAATTATTAACAATACAAGCATTACATCCACAAAAGGTGTAACATTTATTTCACTCATTGGTTCTTTAGAGGAACGATTTAATTTAAATGCCATTTAAATAATTGTTAAAAATCTTTTTGAAAAATTTTCTAATTTTTCTGAATATTTTTTGGCATCATTATTGAATTTATTATATGCCACTACTGCTGGTATTGCAGCTAATAGACCAAGTGCAGTTGCAAATAAAGCTTCGGCTATACCTGGCGCAACTATCGCAAGACTTGTGTTTCTTGAAATAGCTATAGATTGAAAAGAATTCATAATTCCCCATACAGTTCCAAACAATCCAATAAATGGTGCTGTTGAACCTACTGTTGCCAAAAAAGTAAAACCTTTTTCAATTTTTGTCATTTGTTTTTCAATTCCTGATTCTAGAGCTGCACTCATTCTTTCACTAATGTTAGTTCTTGATTTTTTTTTAAGTAATCCTTCCATTGCATCTTGAAACACAAGTGACATTGGATCTTCAAGTTTACTAGGTAAACTATTATAAAAAGTTTCAGCAGATTTAGAATTCCAGAATTTTTCTTCAAATTCCTCTGAGGATTTAGTTATTTTTTTAAATAAACGATACTTTTCAATAATTACAGCCCAAGAATATATTGAACACAATATTAATATAATCATTACAGACTTAACAATTATGTCTGCTCTAAAAAATAAACTAAATAATGAAAAATCAGTGTTAGTTCCTAGCTCTACTGCTTTTGCTGCTATATCCGCTTCCATGCATACTCATCACACGTAAATGTGTCATGATTTTGTCTATTAATTTAATTTGATTATTCTTCTTTTTGATAAGTTTCGAAGAAAAAACTAGCTATTAGAATAGCATCTGCTTTGTTAACATCTTTCTTTTTTGACAATTGTGATGAAAAATATGGGAAAATTTCAATAGCTCTTGTTCTACTCGCATCTTTTTCTGAATTAATAAGATTAAAATATTTTTTCCACTTAGCAGGTCTAACATAATAAACAGGCAAATGCATTGCGCTGCATATACCCTTTAAAATACCAAAAGATTGACCAAAATTAAACATACTGGTAACGCCTTGGCCAGGCATTGCAGAAACTTGTTCAATTACTACCTTAATATTTTTTTTATCAAATTTGTTTATCCTTTCACTAATTTCATTAAATATTTGAGGACCATTTACTTGTCGCTTATTCTTCTTGCCATCTGTCATGGTTGGCATTTCAATTACATCCTTTATTATACCGTTCTCAAAAAAACAGATTGAGCCTGAGATGCCTGGATCAATTCCAATAATCATCATTAAATACCACCTAAATTGACGTTTGAATAAACGTTCTGAACATCATCATCCTCTTCAAGAGATTCTAAAAAATCTAAAATGCCATCTTTATTATCTTTATTTACTTGAACACTATTTAACGGGACCCATTCAATTTCTGTAGAAATAAAATTCACAATAATTTTCTCAAGATTTTTTTTTACATTATATATTTCGCTCATCTGACACTGGATCTCATGATAATCATCATACGACAAACATTCATCAGCTCCCGACTCGATTGCTAAATCTAAAATTTTTTCATCAGATAACTCTTTTTTATCAATTTTGATTATACCCAATTGTTGAAAATTATGAGATGCTGAACCTTGAGTTCCTAAGCTCCCCCCACTTTTTTGAAAAATAGTTCTTATATTTGAAGCAGTTCTATTTTTGTTGTCTGTTAAAGTTTCAACTATAACGGCAATATTTTCTGGTCCAAAACCCTCGTATCTTAAATTTTCAAAATTTGCTCCTGCAGCCGCAGAGGACTTATCTATTGCTCTCTCAATATTATCTTTAGGCATATTTGCAGATCTAGCAGACTGTACTGCAGATCTTAATCTGGGGTTCATTGCTGGATCTTTGTCACCAAGTTTTGCAGCGACAGTAATCTCTTTAGATAATTTTGAAAATATCTTTGATCTTTGCTTATCAGCTTTACCTTTTTTATGTTTAATTCCTGCCCAGTGTGAATGTCCTGCCATGATCTTTAAATATTTTTTAGTTGATTTCCGTAAACATAGCTTTTGATATCTAATGCTAAACCTGTTTTTATATCACAATCTACTATAACACCACACAAAGTAGCATCCCCAGTAGCAGGAAAATGTTTCACCGAATTTTTTTTTAAAAATCTATTTAAAGAATTTTCTTTATTCATTCCAATCACTGAATCATAATCCCCACACATACCTGCGTCTGTTTGATATCCAGTACCATTAGTAAGTATTCTAGCATCATTTGTTGGAATATGGGTATGTGTTCCAACCACAAGAGTTGCCTTTCCATCAAATAAATGTCCTATAGCATTTTTTTCGCTAGTAATTTCACCATGGAAATCAACTACAAGTAAATCAAAATCCTTTTTCATTTCATTTTCTTTTAAAAATTTTCGAGAAACTTCAAAAACATCTTCACATTTTTTCATAAAAACATTGCCCATCAAATTAAGAACTCCAATTTTAATTTCATTCTTTGTTTTATAAATCTGAAAACCTTTTCCTGGTGCAGGTTCAAATAAATTTTTAGGTCTTAATAATCTTTCTTCTTTATCAATAAATTCCATTATTTCTTTTTGATCCCAAACATGATTGCCAGTTGTGACAACATCAACTCCACTATTAAAAAAATCCTTACATATTTCTTTAGTTAACCCTACACCTTGAGCTGCAGCATTTTCACCGTTTACAATTACGAAATCGATTTTCTTTTTATCAATTTCATTTAATAAATTGCTTGTTAATTTAGAGCATCCAGAAATTCCAACAACATCTCCTAAAAATAAAATTCTCATTGTATAATTTTTTTCTCGGTTATTATTAAATCAAGTTTCTTATCATACTTGTTGATAGGTATTTTTTTTATCTCCTGGTATGAAAATCCTAATCCAATTTTAAATATTTTTTTAATTTTAGATACTTTTTCTAAATAACGATCATAAAATCCTCCACCATAGCCTAATCTATTCAAATCATCATCATAAGCTACTAAAGGAACAAATATTATATCTGGGTAAATTTTCTTTCCTAAAGTTGGCTCGGCAATTCCATACTTATTAATTTTTAAAGGATGTTTATTTGTCCATTCAAAAAAATCCATTTGGTTATTTTTTCTAATTACTGGTAAGGAAATATTCGCTCTTTTGTTTCTTAAAAAATTAAGCGTATCTAAGTCATCAATCTCATGATTACAAGGATAATACCCTCCTACATTTTTAAAATTAATTTTATTTTTTCTTAAAAATCTATAAATTCTATCAGGATGGAGACTAAGTTTTTTATAAAAATTTTTTTTTCTAAGATTTAAAATTTTATTTCTTAGCTTGAATTTACTCACAGACCTACTTTGATATGTTCTCTAATTTTGCTTTTTTTACAAAATTTGATATTTGATCAGCGGCTTCATCAATTAAATTTTCGTATTTTTTTTGATTATCATCAATTTCTTGTTTTAAATTTTCATGATCAAGATTTAGTTTTTCAATTTCAGATTCTTTTGTGTCCCTATAATCGTAAATTAGAGATTTTAGTTCTTTAAATTTTTTTGACAGATCATTTAATTCTTCTTTTTTTTGATCTACTTTTTTCTTAGTTTCGTAATATTCATCCATTATTTTTACAGCTGTAATTAGTAATAATTTATTTTCACCTAGATTTCCCAAATCATTTTTTAAATTATTAAACTTTTTGTTAATCTGAATTAACAATTCTTCTAAGTGCTCCTCTTGTCCATCTTCACAAGCGAGCAAAAACTCTTTATTGTTAAATTTTATACTTACATTTGCCATTTATCTATTTCATCCAATAGTGTGTCAGTTTCTTGATTAAGTTCGTCAATTTTTTCAGAAAATTCAATTTGTTTTCTTTCTTCCAGTTTTTCTTTATTTTTTAAATCCTCAAGTTTTTTTGATAGATTTTCATGTTCCTCGAGTAACGTTTTATATTTTTCTTCAATCTGTGTTTTTTCAATTTCTAATTGATTTTGTTTTGTGCTTAAATTTTCGATATTTTTTTGTAATTCAGGATTTGTTAGATCTAAATTTTTTAATTCCTCTAATGCAATATTTAATTTTTTTTCTTTTTCGTTTATAGAATTCATATATATATGTTTATATTATTAAATAGATTCTTCTTAGTCTAGTCAGGATAATTTTGAGCAAACTACACAATGATTTAGCTAATTGCATCAGATTTTTATCAATTGATGCTGTTCAAAAAGCAAATTCAGGTCACCCAGGAATGCCAATGGGTATGGCAGATGTTGCAACAGTGTTATTCAAAAATTTTTTAAAATTTAATCCAAAGAATCCAGATTGGTTAAATAGAGATAGATTTGTTTTGTCTGCTGGTCATGGTTCTATGCTTTTATATTCTTTGCTTTACCTAACTGGATATAAAAGCATATCAATTAATAATATTAAAAAATTTAGGCAACTTAATTCTATTTGTGCTGGACATCCTGAATATCATCCAAAAACAGGTATTGAAACTACAACAGGTCCTCTTGGACAAGGCATATCTAATGCAGTTGGTTTTGCAATAGCTGAAGAAATTTTAAAAAATAAATTAGGTAAAGATTTAATTAATCACAAAACTTATGTTTTAGCTGGAGATGGATGCTTAATGGAAGGAATAAGTCATGAGGCGATGAGTTTAGCGGGACATTTAAAACTTAAAAATTTAGTTATGCTATTTGATAACAATTCAATTTCAATTGATGGTCCAACAAATCTCGCAGTTTCAGATAATTTTAAAAAAAGATTTGAAGGATATGGTTGGGATTATATTTCCATCAACGGTCACAATGATAATGAAATTTTTAAAGCACTAAAAAAAGTTCAAAAAGCTAAAAAACCTACTGTGATTTCTTGTAAAACAAAGATCGGATATGGTTCACCGAATAAATCAGGAAAAGCATCATCCCATGGAAGTCCATTAGGAGTAGATGAAATCAAGCTTGTAAGAAAAGCCTTAAATTGGAAAACCAAACCTTTTGTTATCCCAAATAAAATTTTAAATGAATGGAGAAAAATTGGCCAAAGAGGTGAAATTTTAGAAAAAAAATGGAACAAAGCATTAAAAAGAAAAAAAATAAAATTTAATCAAACTTTAAAAAATAACTTTACTACGGTGCTTAAGAAAGAAAAAGAGAATGCAATAAAAGAACCAAAAAGTTTAGCTACTAGAAAATGTTCAGAAATGACATTGAATGCATTAACAAGACAAAAAAATAATTTAATTGGTGGCTCTGCTGATTTAGCGGGATCAAATAATACAAAAACCAAAAACCATAAAATAATTAAACCTGGAGATTTTACTGGTGACTACATTCACTACGGGGTGAGAGAACACGCAATGAGTGGGGTTATGAATGGTATCGCACTACACAGCAATCTAATTCCTTATGGAGGTACTTTTTTAATATTTTCTGATTATTGCAAACCTTCAATCAGATTGTCTGCCTTGATGAAAAAAAGAGTGATTTATGTAATGACCCATGACTCCATTGGGCTTGGAGAAGATGGCCCTACCCATCAACCTATAGAACAGCTTTCGGGCTTACGTGCTATACCTAACCTAAATGTATTCAGACCTGCAGACAGAATTGAAACTATCGAATGTTGGGAACATGCATTAAAAAGCTCAAAAACACCTAGCGTGCTATCTTTAACAAGACAAAATTTAAATCCAGTAAGAAAAATATACCCAAATAAAAACTTATGCTCATTAGGTGCTTATGAGGTTTTAAGAACAAATAAAAAGATTAATCTAACAATATTAGCGAGTGGATCTGAAGTTAATCTAGCGTTAGAGGTTAGCCATAAATTAGCCAAAGATAAAATATATTCCAAAGTAATATCAATGCCTTGTATGGAACTTTTTGAATTACAATCAAAATCTTATAA
>CACNXU010000016.1 GCA_902624585.1 uncultured Pelagibacteraceae bacterium
ACAGCTTTTTGGAAATAGTTTTTATTTACTTCTGCAACTTTTTCAGCTTCAGGGAAATCTTTTAATAAATCTTGAATATAAGTTAAATCTTTTACTGAATTACTTGCTGTAAACTTAAAGCCAGTAAAATCTCCTTTTAGTAGGTTGTCAAAAACTCTATTAAGAGCTGCAGAATTTCCAGAACCAAGTTTTGCAACATCAAAAACTTTTTTTAAATCTAAACCTAACTCTCTTGCACTATTTGCTAAATGATTAACTAGAGCAGCATTTCCAAGAGATAAAAAATTATTCAAAAGCTTTGATTTTGCCCCTATTCCAACAGGTCCAAAATGAAAATACTCTTTGCAGAAAAAATTAAAGTATGGCTCTGCAATTTTAAAATTATTGTCAGATGCCCCAATAATTCCACCTAAAATCCCTTCCTCTGCTTGGACAGGACCACCCATAACTGGACATTCAACATAATTTATTTTTTTTGCTTTAAATATCGCCTCTGTCTCTATTGAACCGGTCTTATTATGAGTAGTAATATCGATAATAATAGTTTTAGTATCTAAAATTGAGGAAATTTTTTCTGATATTAATTTTGCAATAGGGGTATTTGTAACGCACATAAACATTGCATCTAAATTTTTACTAGAAAAATCTTCGAAAGATTTTACTTCTTCAGCTCCATCACTAACTATTTTTTCAATTGGTTTTCTATTTTTATTAGCAATCACAAAAAGCTTATTTTTATGTTTTAAAATATTCTTAGCTATTCCATAGCCCATATATCCAACACCGATAAAACCTATATTTTTCATTAAAACCTCACTATTTAACTTTTTTTACCTTCTGTTCTTATGAACATTATACCAAATACAATTATTCCAATCACACCAGTAATTTTATTATAATCAAACGGTACACCAAATATTAAGAAATTAATAATTGTGGACCAAACTAATTGTGAGTATTGAAAATTGGTTACAAATGATAAATTAGAAAGCTGAATTGCGTAAATAATTAAAGAATGACTTATAAAACCTAATGTACCAAGAATGATTAAATAAAACCAAAATATATTTTTTTCTAATGGTACCCAATTAAAAATTATGAAAACACTAAAAATTATTGCTCCTAAAATTGAGGTATAAAAAATAGCGGCAAATGGATCGTTATCGCCTGACACAACTTTTGTAAAAAATTGATAAAGTGCCCAACAAATTGGAGGAACAATTGGAAATATTAAGTCTAAACTAAATATTTTCATACTTGGACCCAATGAATAAACAATCGAACCAAAGCTTAATAGCATTAAAAGAATGCCTTTTGTGCTTAAAATGTCTTTTAAAAAGTATGCCGAAAGCAACGAGACGATTAAAGGGGCTGTAAAAAAAACAACATAAATATCTACCAAGTCAAATTTTTGTAAAGAAAAAAACATAAATGAAGTAGCAGTGACCATTAATATTGATCTAATTATTTGTATTTTAAAATTTTTTTTTAAATTTACTTTAGGTTTAAAAACTAAAAAAAATATTATTAGAGATATCAAGTGAAAAAAAAATCTTCCCCAAATTGCTTGTGTAACTGGCATTACTGTCCCAAGATATTTTGCTGTAGAGTCCATACAAACAAAAAGAAAAAACCCACCTGCAGCTAATATAATTACGTTAATTAAAGATGTCTTTTGATGCACAGGAAAAATTTATTACATTACAACGCCTACTTGCCAAGGATTAAACTCCTCGTCACCATAGCCATTGATTTCACTTTTTGATTTATTTCCTGAAGCAGTATTAACGATTAATTCAAATATTTTTTGACCTACTTCTTCAACTTTTTCTTTTCCTTCAGCAATTGTCCCACAATTTATATCCATGTCCTCAGACATTCTTTCAAACATATCTGAGTTTGTTGAAAGTTTTAAACTTGGAACAGGTTTACAACCAAAGCAAGATCCACGTCCTGTTGTGAAACAAATTACATTAGCACCTGATGCAACTTGACCAGTTACAGATACTGGATCATAACCAGGTGAGTCCATGAAATTAAAACCTTTGTTTTTTAAAGGTTCTGCATACTGCAATACATCTTGAAGTACAGAATTTCCTCCTTTTGCAACAGCACCTAAAGATTTTTCCAAGATAGTTGTAAGACCGCCTTTTTTATTTCCTGGCGCGGGGTTGTTATCCATTGTGCTGTTGTTAATTGATGTGTAATGCCTCCACCATTCAATTCTTTTAATAAGTTTGTCCGCAGTTTCTTGTGAGCAAGCTCTATTAATTAATAAATGTTCTGCTCCATAAATTTCTGGAGTTTCAGATAGAATTGAACTACCTCCCTTTTTTACCAAGAGATCTGCTGCAACACCCAATGCTGGATTTGCTGTTATTCCTGAATATCCATCTGAGCCTCCACATTGAAGAGCTAGAGTTAAATGACTAACAGGTTGAGACGTTCTTTCAATGTTATTAGATTCTGGTAGTAAATTTTTAATTTGTGATAATACTTTATCTACTATTTTTTTAGTTCCACCTTCGTCCTGGATTGTTAGGAAATGAATTCTATTATGTTTTTTTATAGACTCATCAAACAAACTTACTTGGGCACATTCACATCCTAGACCAATTACAAAAACATGAGAAAAGTTTGGATGATTTTTAAATCCATCTATCGTTCTTTGAAAAATTTGCATTCCTTCACTATCAGTATTCATTCCACACCCTGTTGAGTGAGTAATTGGAACTACACCATCAATATTTGGATAACTTTTAAGAATGTTTGAATATTTTATATTTTCAACAATCATTTTAGTAACTGTTGCAGAACAATTTACTGTGCTTACTATTCCAATATAATTTCGAGTAGCTACTTGTCCATTTTCTCTTAATATTCCATTAAAAAAAGTGTCTGTTTTTTCATTAACTAGATATTTTTTACCTGTGACTTTAAAGTCTCTCTTAAAATCTCTAAATTCTAGATTGTGTGAATGAACATGCTCTCCTGGTTTAATCTCTTCTAGAGCAAAACCAATAATTTGATCATATTTGATGACTGGATCACCTTTTTTTATGGTTTTTAAACAAACTTTATGTCCGAAAGGGATTGGATCAATAGTACTAATCTCATGACCTTGAATTTTTGTTTTTTCTGGAATAATAAATTGGCTAACACCCACATTGTCATTCTTGTTTAAAACAATTAGATTATTCATAGAATTATTATATAACTAATATTCTAAACAGACCATTATATTAATTATGCTAAAAAAAAGAAAAAAGAGTTTTCGAAGTCAACTTTGGTTCAATAATCCAAAAAATCCAGAAATGACAGCTTTATATTTAGAAAGATATTTAAACTATGGTCTAACTAGAAAAGAACTTCAATCTGGAAATCCAATTATAGGTATAGCCCAATCTGGTAGTGACCTTTCCCCATGCAATAGACATTTCTTATCTTTAAGCAAAAGAATTAAAGATGGAATTAGGAGAGCAGGCGGTATCCCTATGGAGTTTCCAACACATCCTATTCAAGAAACAGGGAAAAGACCAACTGCAATGTTGGATCGAAACTTATCCTATTTATCATTAGTTGAAGTTATGTATGGGTATCCACTTGATGGAGTTATTTTAACTACTGGATGTGATAAAACTACACCTGCAGCTCTAATGGCAGCTGCTACAGTAAATATTCCATCAATAATTTTATCAGGTGGACCAATGTTAGATGGAATGTACAAAGGGAAATTAGCTGGATCTGGAATGGTTGTTTGGGAAGCAAGAAAGCTTTTAGCTAAAGGCGAAATTAATTACGAAGAATTTATGGAAATGGTTGCATCTTCAGCACCAAGTGCAGGACATTGCAATACAATGGGAACTGCTTCCTCAATGAATTCAGTAGCTGAAGCATTAGGAATGTCATTACCTGGGGGAGCGGTAATACCAGCACCTTATAGAGAAAGAGAACAAATATCTTATGAAACAGGAAAAAGAATTGTTGAGATGGTCTATGAAGATTTAACTCCTTCAAAAATTATGACACGCAAAGCTTTTGAAAATGCCGTGATAGTTACTAGTGCAATAGGTGGTTCAAGTAACTGCACAACTCATCTTAGTGCAATAGCAAAGCACATGGGTATAAAATTTGATTTGTCTGATTGGCAAAAGCTTGGCCATAAAATTCCGTTACTTGTTAATTGTCAGCCTGCAGGTGAATATTTAATGGAAAGTTTTCATAGAGCTGGAGCAATCCCAGCTGTAATGAAGGAACTTATAAAAAATAAGAAAATTCATACAAACATAAAAACTGTAACTGGAAAAACTGTGGGAGAAAATTTAAGAAAAAAAATAGATGTTGATAACAAAGTTATTAAATCATTTAAAAACTCTCTGGCAAAAAACGCTGGTTTTTTAGTTATGAAGAGTAATTTTTTCTCTTCTGCAATAATGAAAACCTCAGTAATTAGTAAAGAATTTAGAGAGAGATATTTATCTAATCCTAAACATTTAAATGTATTTAATGGTAAAGCAGTCGTTTTTGAAGGACCTGAAGATTATCACAAAAGATTAAACGACAAAAAACTTAAAATTGATGAAAATTCAATCTTAATTGTAAGAGGGTGTGGACCCGTTGGATACCCAGGTGCTGCCGAGGTTGTAAATATGCAGCCACCAGATAGACTATTAAAAAAAGGTATAAGGCATTTACCAACTCTCGGAGATGGAAGACAGAGCGGTACTTCAGAAAGTCCATCAATTCTTCATGTTTCACCAGAGTCAGCTGTGGGAGGAGATTTAGGTTTAGTTAAAACAGGAGATAAAATGAAAATTGATTTAAATAAAAGGAGAGTTGATTTATTGATATCAAAAGCAGAATTTGCAAAAAGAAGAAAAAATAGAAAAGTTTTTAAATTTATTAACCAAACTCCTTGGCAAGAAATATTTAGAAATACAGTTGGTCAATTAGAGGATGGAGCTTGTATAAATTCTAGAGGACAATATTTAGACGTATCACACACTAAAGGTTTGCCACGAGATTCTCACTAATATGAGGCCAAAAATATTAGTTACTAGAAAAATTTCAGATTTAGCAGAGAAAAAGCTTGAAAAAGAGTTTGATACAACTTTAAATCTTAAGGATGAGCCTATTCCAGAAAGTGAATTAATAAATATTGTTAAAGATTATGATGGAATGATCTCAACTGGTTTTGATAAAATTAGTGAAAGTTTCTTTAAAAATTTAAACGGAAAATTAAAAATAATAGCCCAAGTTGGTGTTGGTTTCGATAATATTTCGATCAAGTCTGCAGAAAGTAAAAAAATTAAAGTAACTAATACACCTAATGTTTTAAATGAAGCAGTTGCAGAAACTACAATCCTTTTAATTTTAGCTGCATCAAGAAGAATTGGTGAAGCTTATAATTTGGTAAGAACAGATAATTGGAAAAATCAAAAACCAGATTTAACTAAATTCATGATTGGAAATTCTGTTACAGGAAAAACTCTAGGTATTATTGGCATGGGTCGTATTGGAAGGATAGCTGCAAAATATGCAAAAGCCTTTGGAATGAAAATAATTTATTATAATAGAAATAAACTCTCTAATGATTTAGAGGATGGAGCAAGTTATTATTCTGACATTAAGGACATGCTGCCTGAGTGTGACTTTGTTAGTATACATACCCCAGCAACTGCTGAAACAAAACATATTCTTAATTTTTCAACGATAAGTCTTTTACCAAGACATGCTGTAGTTATAAATACCTCAAGAGGATCGACTATTGATGATAATGCTTTGATAGATGCACTCGAAAATAAAAAAATTTATGCAGCTGGTCTAGATGTTTTTAACAATGAACCAAATTTAGATAAAAGATATTTAAATTTAGATAATTGTTTTGGTTTACCCCATGTAGGCAGCGCAACACACGAGACTAGATTGGCTATGAGTATGATGGCAGTTGATAACATATACTGTTTCTTTAACGGGAAACCTCTCATCTCAGAAGTAGTTTAGAACAACTTCAAGTTGTTTGTATAATATGTATAATTTCTAAACATAAAATTAAACGATAATGTTGATCTCAAAATTCATTTATGATTAAATTTCAAAAAAACATAAACGAGAGGAAGATAATGTTTAAACTTATATCTAAAACTATAGCAGCTGTAGCTATTGTTTCAGTTGCTTTATTTGGCTCTGCAAATGCAAAGACTTTAAAGATTGAAACTCACTTTACAGCTAGTTCACCAAATGGTGAAGTTGCTGCTCAATTCGCTAAAAACGTAGAAATGTTTTCTGGTGGAAGCTTAAAAGTAGAAATGTTCTACTCATCATCAGTAACAGGAAAATCTGCTGAGGTGTTTAACTCTGCACAAACTGGAATTATCGATTGTGATATGACTGGTGCTGGTTACCAAACAGGTAAAAATGCAGCGTTCCAATTCGCAGGTGATGTAATGGGTGGATACGATAACCCATATCAACAATATGAATTCTTGAATTACCCAGGAGCTCAAGAAGCTGTTGATGCACTTTACAACAAATATGGAATGACTTTAATTGGTTGGTGGATACCAGGACATGAATCTCTAATTTCTAGCAAACCAATTCCAGATGTTGCATCTATAAAAGACTTTAAATTTAGATCACCTCCAGGAATGGAAAGTATGATCTTTACTGCACTAGGTGCTAAGCCAATCGTAATGGACTTTGGTGAAGTTCCAACTGCTTTACAAACTGGTCTAATTGATGGTGCTGACTATTCATCTTTAGCAACTAACTATGCAGGTGGACACTATGAGCAAAATAAATATGCTACATACCCAGGTTTCCACTCTATGCCAGCTGACCATTTAGCTTGTAATACTAAAGTATGGAAAAAGCTAAAACCTCATGAAAGAGGAGCAATGAAAGCAGGTATTGAGATTGCTGGAAGAACTATCACTAGCTTAGTAGAGAGAAAAAACGCTGAAGCGGTTAAAGCTTTAAATGAAATGGGCGTAACTCTTCACGACTGGTCTAGAGAAGATAGACTTAAGTTCAGACAAGCTGCACTTGCTGCTTGGGAAGAATGGAAGACGAAATCTCCAGAAGCTGCAGCACTTATTGAGATACACAAAGCTTATATGAAAGCTAACGGTATCATGTAATAAAAAAATTTTGAAGGGCCTGAAAAGGCCCTTCGAATTAGTTAAATTTTTACTCAATGATCGATAAAGAATTACAAGAACAAAATGAAAAAGTTGCGAGTAAAGATGATTTTCCAATAAATTGGATTGATAGAATTTCCTTATTTTTAAGCCATACAATCAAATATTTAATTCCTGTAATTGTACTTGTAATGATGTACGAAATTTTTATGAGGTATATATTATTTAAACCAACCTTGTGGGCTAATGAATTATGTTTATGGTTGGCAGGTGTTTGTTATTTAGTAGGCGGAATATACGCTACTAGATTAAGAAGCCATATTAGAATAGTGTTATTGTATGATTGGGTTAGTAGACCGACACAGAGAATATTTGATTTAATAAGTACTATTATTATTGTTCTTTTTGCAGCAGCTGTAATCTATGGAGGTATGGAAGATGCATACAGATCATTTATAAATTGGGAGAGATTTGCTACTTATTGGGATCCACCAATTCCTGCAACCATGAAGCCACTTACACTTATATGTGTATTTCTTATTGCCGTTCAATCTGTAAATAATTTGATTATTGATTGGAGAAATCCAAAAGAAAAACAGTATGACCCTTCTAAAGAATTGAAATAAAATGGAAATAGGATCACTTTCACTAATACTTATAGTAGGATTATTACTTCTTATATCTATTGGTGTTCCAATGGGTTTTGCATCTGGTTTTATGGGTGCTGTATTAGTATTTTTATATATAGGTGAGCATGCGTTAGGCATATTACTTTCAAGATACTATTCTCTTGTTGTAACTTATTCTTTTTTGTCGGTGCCTTTATTTATATTTATGGCCTCCTTACTCGAACGCTCGAACATAGCTAGAGATTTATATGATGCTTTGAATGCGTGGCTAAGAAAAACTAGAGGAGGAGTAGGTGTTGTAACTGCCATCATGGCAACAATTATGGCTGCTATGAGTGGAATTATTGGAGGAGAAATAGTTTTATTAGGATTGATTGCACTGCCTCAAATGTTGAGATTAAAATATGATCAAGATATGTCGATTGGTATTATCTGTGCATCAGGTTCATTAGGAACCATGATACCTCCTTCTATTGTTTTAATTATCTATGGATTAACAACAGAAACTTCAATTACAATGTTATTTCAAGAAGCAATAGTTCCAGGTTTGATGATTTCAGGTTTGATAATTACTTACATTTTAATTAGAACAAGATTGCAGCCACATCTTGCACCATTAAGTGATGAGCCGCCATTAACTTTAAGAGAAAAAATTTCTTATCTACCTGGTCTTTTGCCACCAATTGGAATAGTGATAATTGTTTTAGGTTCAATTTACTCAGGAATAACCGGTATTACAGAAGCTGCTGGGATGGGTGTTGTTGCTACATTAATTATAATTTTCGCAAGAAAAGAACTTACGTGGTTTTTATTTAAAGATGCATTAACAAGAACTTTCAAAGCTTCAGGAACTATTTTAACTATTACTTTTGGTGCCACAGTTTTAGCAGGTGCTTATTCTCTTGCAGGAGGTCCAAAATATGTAGCAGAAACTATTTTGGCCTATGATTTAAAACCAATGTACTTAATTTTTATGATGCAGATAATGTTTTTAATAATGGGAGCATTTATGGATTGGGTTGGAATTGTATTGTTGGCAATGCCTGTATTTTTACCAATAGTTATAGCTCTTGGATTTGATCCAATTTGGTTTGGAATATTATTTTGCGTAAACATGCAAGTTTCATTTTTAAGTCCACCATTTGGACCCGCCGCCTTTTATTTAAAATCGGTTGCTCCTCCACATATTTCATTAACAGATATATTTAGAGGGTTTGCTCCATTTATAGTAATTCAGTTAATTGTGTTAGCATGTGTTATGTTCTTTCCAGAGGCTATGACGCAAAACTTCCACGAGTTTAAACCGAAACCATGATGAAAATAGGCTTTATTGGAACAGGTCTTATGGGCCTGCCAATGGCTAAAAATTTATGTAAATCGGGTTTTAAACTAAAAGTTTTTAATCGTTCAATTAATAAAGCTGAGCCTTTGAAAGAATTTGGTGCTGAAATATCAAAAACTTTAGGTGAAGTAGTTAAAGGTAATGATTTTATTATTACAATGTTAACAGATGATACTGCTGTTGATGCAATATTGAATAATTCAGATTTGTTAGAGAATTTAAAGTCTGGATCAACTATTATTGATATGAGTTCTATTAAACCAACGACAGCTACAAAATATGGAAACAGTCTAAAATCAAAAAATGTAAATTACTTAGATGCACCAGTATCAGGAGGAACAATTGGAGCTGAGGAAGCTTCTTTAGCTATAATGGTTGGTGGAGAACAAAGTGTTTTTGATAACTCTTTAAATATTTTAAAAGCGATGGGAAATCCAACTTTAGTAGGCCCTATTGGCAGTGGACAAGTTTCAAAATTAGCAAATCAGATTGTAGTAGGAGTTACAATAGGAGCGGTTGCTGAGGCGATAACCTTATGTGAAAAAGCAGGCGCTGATCCAGTAAAATTAATTAAAGCTCTTTCAGGAGGCTGGGCAGATAGTAAAATTTTACAGACTCATGGAAAAAGAATGATAGATAAAGATTTTAGTCCAAAAGGTAAAACCTCTACTCATTTAAAAGATATGAATAACATTTTAGAGTGTGCAAATTCATATAATACACATTTACCTATTTCAAATTTAGTGAAAGAAATGTATAAGACCCTTGTCGATAATGGTTATGGAAACACTGATCATAGTTCACTTTATAATGAAATCGAAAGGATAAATAAAAAATGAGTGGAAGATTAGAAGGTAAAAAAATTCTTGTAACAGCGGCAGGTCAAGGTATTGGAAAAGCAACAGCAATTGCATTTCATAAAGAAGGTGCTCATGTCACTGCAACCGATTTAAATGATAAAACTTTAGCTGATTTAAATAAAGAATATCCTGAGATAAAAGTACAAAAGTTAGATTCGACAGACAATAATGCAATTATAGAATTTACTAAAACTTTAGATAAAGTTGATGTTTTGTTAAATGCTGTTGGATTTGTTCATCATGGAACAATATTAGAATGTGATGAAAAAGATTGGGATTTTTCTTCTAATGTAAATGTAAAGTCGATGTACTTAATGTGTAAAGCTATTTTACCTTTAATGATAAAACAAAATGGTGGAAGTATTATCAATATATCTTCATGTGCATCTAGTTTTAAAGGTTTTCCAAATAGATTTGTTTATGGAACAACAAAGGGTGCAGTGATTGGTTTAACAAAGGCGATTGCAGCAGATTTTGTTAAACAAAATATTAGATGTAATTCAATTGCTCCAGGAACAGTATTTTCACCTTCTTGGCAAGATAGAGTTAATCAAAGCCCAGATCCTGTCCAAGCAAAAAAAGATTTTATAGCAAGACAACCTATGGGAAGATTAGGTACAGCAGAAGAAATAGCAGCAGTGGCTGTTTATTTAGCTAGTGATGATGCAACATTTACAACAGGAAGTACAATTCATGTTGATGGTGGAATTTCAATATAATTAAATAACAAAAGGATAAATATGAAATTATTAAGAGTAGGACAAAAAGGAAGCGAAAAGCCAGCTGTATTAGACAAAGATGGCAAAATTAGAGATATTAGCTCTCATGTTAAAGATCTAAATCCAGATTATTTAAATTTTGAAACAATTTCTAAATTACAGAGTGCTGATTTATCTTCTTTACCAGAATTATCTTCAAGTAATCGAATAGGATCTTGTATTACTAAACCAGGAAAATTTGTTGCAATTGGATTAAATTATTCTGATCATGCTGCTGAAACTGGAGCTGATGTTCCTTCTGAACCAATAGTTTTTATGAAAGCTACTAGTTGTATAGTTGGACCTAATGATGATGTTGAAATAGTTTCAGGATCTAAAAAATTAGACTGGGAGGTTGAACTTGGAATTATTATAGGAAAAGAAACAAAGCATATTTCTGAGAACCAAGCTCAAGATCATATATTAGGTTATTGTTTGGTTAATGATGTAAGTGAAAGGGAATGGCAAATTGAAAAAATGGGTCAATGGGTTAAAGGAAAATCCCATGACACTTATGGACCAATTGGTCCTTATTTTGTTACCAAAGATGAAATTGCTGACGTTAATAATTTAAACATGAGTTTAGATGTTAACGGAAAAAGAATGCAAACAGGTAATACAAGTACAATGATATTTAACGTTGATGTGATTGTCTCTTATTTGAGTAAGTATATGTCTCTCCAAGCAGGTGATATAATTACAACTGGAACACCCCCGGGAGTTGGTATGGGAATGAAACCTCAACAGTTTTTAAATGCAGGTGATACTATGAAATTATCAATTGAAAATTTAGGAGAGCAGAACTCTAAGGTAGTTGCTTTATAATTAATTGTGAAAATAACTTCTATTAAAAGTCATGTACTTAGATATGAGTTAGAAAAAGAGCTTGGTTATTCGCAACAATATTACAAACATCGTACAGCCCATCTAGTTGAAGTCCAAACAGATGAAGGAATAACAGGTTGGGGTGAGTGTTTTGGACCTGGAAATATAGCTTTAGCGAACAAGTTTATTGTTGAAAAAGTTATACAGCCCTTAGTAATTGGTGAAGACCCTTTAAATAAAGAGCATATCTGGCAAAAAGTATACAATCTTTTAAGAGATAGCGGTCAAAAGGGTATGCCAATTCAAGCATTATCAGGAATAGATATTGCTTTATGGGATATTCTTGGAAAGAAAACCAATGTTCCCCTTTATCAGCTTATTGGTGGCAAATGTAATAATCAAGTCCCAGTCTACGGATATGGAATGATGTTACAGAACAAGTCATTTGAAGAATTAATTATATTATTCAAAGAAGAGTCTAAGCAAATAAAATCAAAAAAATTCAAAGCTATGAAGATGAAGATTGGTTTAGGTCCTAAAGAGGATTTAAAGTTAGTTCAAGCTGTAAGAGACTCTATTGGCAAAGATTTTAAGTTAATGGTTGATGCTAATCATGCTTATAATTTAAAAGATGCTCTTTATGTTGGAAAAGGTTTGGATGAATTAGATATTTTTTGGTTTGAAGAGCCAGTAGCCCCCGAAGATTATGAGGGTTATAGAGAATTAAAACAAAAAATCTCTACAAGTATTGCCGGAGGCGAAGCTGAATTTACTAAATATGGCTGGAATAAATTGATATCAAACAAATGCATAGATATAGCTCAACCAGAGGTTTGTGGTCTTGGGGGTATTACGGAGTATTTAAAAGTTGCAGCATTAGCACAAGTAAATTTTATACCAGTTATCAATCATGTATGGGGTTCTGCAATAAGTATTGCAGTTAATCTTCATTTATTGACAGCTCAACCAGATATGCCGGGTGGATTGTTCCCATCAAAATCTATGCTCGAGTTTGATACCACAGAAAAAAATATTTTTATCACAGATTTGCCAAAGGAAGAATTTTCAATTTTAGACCAAGTTAAAAATAATAATGGTTTTGCATCAATAACAGACAATATAGGTATTGGTATTAATCCTGATGAAAACTTTATAAAGGAGTTTGAGGTAAATGAATAAAATAAAGACCTCTGAACCAAAACCTCTTTGGAAAATAAGATGTACTTTAGGCGAAGGAACATTGTGGGTTAGTGAACATAACTCAATTTATTTTGTAGATATTAAAAAAAAGAAAATTTGCTCTTTCAATATTAAAAATAAAAAAAAAAAAATCTTTAAAGTAAATAAAGAAATTGGTTTTATTGCTCACATCAAAGATTATATTTTTATTTTAGGTCTTCAAGGTGAAATCAGGTTTCAAAATTTAAAATCCAAAAAAATTTTAAAATCGATAATAATAGAAAAAAATTTAAAACTTAATAGAATTAATGATGGTAAGACAGATCCCGCAGGAAATCTTTGGTTTGGTACCATGGATAATTTAGAGAGAAAAATTGAAAAAGGATCTTTATATAAATTAGATCAAAACTTGATTTTAACGAAAATTGATAAAAATTATAGAATTACAAATGGACCAGCATTTATTAATCAGTATAATTTTTTTCACACAGATAGCTCAAAAAAAATAATCTATAAAATTAAGATCAATAAAAAAAATAAAATAATCAGTAAAAAAATTTTTATTAAATTTGTACCTGAAGATGGATCCCCTGATGGAATGACCTTGGATAAAAATAAAAATCTATGGGTGGCACATTTTCATGGTGCTTGTATCTCAGTATTTAATAATAAGGCTAAACGAATACATAAAATTAATTTTCCCGCAAAAAATATCACTAATTGTACATTTGGTGGAAAAAATAATAGTGAGCTTTTTATCACGACTGCTACAAAAGGTATGAACAAAGCAGATATTAAAAAATTTAGTTATTCTGGCTACTTATTTAGTGTAAAAACTAATTCGAAGGGAATTTTGCAAAAAAAATTCTCATTTAAAAATGAAAAAAAAAGATCTTTATTATGAGAGAATACCCACAAAACTTTTAAGAGAGGATATAAGGTATCTTGGAAATATATTAGGTAGGGTTATAAAAAAGCAAGAGGGTGAAAAGTTTTTTAATTTAGTTGAAAAAATTAGAAAATTATCCAAAGCAAATAAAGCAAATAATACCAACAAACATTCTAATAACAAAATAATTAGAGAAATTAAAAAATTAAATCCAAGAAATACTCTCAAACTTACAAGAGCTTTTACTCATTTTATGAATTTTATTAACCTTGCAGAATCGATTGATGCTTCGAGAAGTCTTAACATTTATGAAAATGACAAAAAAAATATTTCAAACAAAAATATATTCATCGAGGAAATTTTTGAAGAACTATTTCAAAACAAAAGGATACCAGATACTAAAATATACAATCTTGCAAAAAATTTGAATATAGGAATTGTACTAACTGCGCATCCAACAGAGGTTAAAAGAAGAACTTTAATCCAGAAATATCATACAATTACAGAAATACTAGAACAAAGAGAACTGTTAAAGAATTTTCCAACGAAATTAAAATTACTTGATAAAAAACTTTATGATGAATTTACTATCATATGGAATACGGACGATCTTAAGAGAGTAAGGCCAACACCATTTGATGAAGCTAGATGGGGCTTAGCAATTATCGAGGATAGTTTATGGGATACAATACCAAAAGTCTATAGAAGGCTTAATTCAATATTTCTTCAAAATATGGGAAAAGGATTACCAAAAAATTTCAACCCGATTGAGTTTGGCTCATGGATGGGTGGAGATAGAGATGGGAATCCTTATGTAACCTCTAAAGTAACTAAAGAAGTTATTCTTTTATCTCGCTGGGAGGCTGCGAAACTTTATGAAAAAGCTCTTACTAAAATTATTAGATCTTACTCAATGCAAAATTGCTCTAAAAAAATTTTCAACAAAGTAGGGGTTACTTTTGAACCTTACAGAGTTTTTTTAAGACCTTTAAGAGATAAAATGAGAAATACACATAGATTGATTGAACAACATTTAATCCATAAAAAATCATTAGACCAAAGTAAGTTATTGAACACTAAGGAGGAAATTTTAAAGCCTCTTAGAATTGTGAGGGAATCTTTAGAGGAAAATCAAAACGAAAATATTGCAAACGGTGAATTACTTGATTTAATGAGAAGAGCAAAATGCTTTGGTATAAATTTAGCTAGGCTAGATATTAGACAAGAGTCTTCTAGACATACTCAATTAATGAATGAAATAATTAAGAAAAAATATAATAAAAATTATAATAAATTATCTGAAGATAAAAAAAGTTAACCTTCTAAAAAAATTAATTTTATCAAAAAAGAATATTATAAATAAATTTAATTTTAAGAATTTGGAAAACAGGGAAGTATGGTCTACTTTTCAAGCTTTAGCTGAAGAGCCTGCAGAGTGTTTGGGTGCATATGTAATTTCCATGACAAAATCTGCATCTGATATTTTATCAATTTTATTTTTACAAAAAGAAGCCAAAATAAAAGAAAAGTTAAGGGTTGTTCCTCTATTTGAAACTTTAGAAGATTTAATAAATGCTAAATCAATTATGGAAAACTTATTTTCAAGCCCTTGGTATAGGAAGCTAATAAAAAATAAACAGGAAGTTATGATTGGTTATTCAGACTCTAGTAAAGATGCTGGAAAAATGTGTGCAAGTTGGCATCAGTATAAAGCTCAAGAACAAATTGTAAAATTAGCAAAAAAATTTAGCATAAATGTTGTTTTTTTTCACGGTAGAGGTGGTTCAGCTGGAAGAGGTGGAGGACCGATACAGGCAACCTTAAGATCACAACCTCCTAACTCTGTGAATGGAAAAATCAGAATTACAGATCAAGGAGAAGTAATTCAGCAAAAATATGGATATGAACCTTTAGCTAAATATAATTTATGTAGCTATATTGGTGCTGTAACTGAAGCAACTCTAAATCCACCACCTATCCCAAAAAATACCTGGAGAACCTTAATTGAAAGAATGTCAGATATTTCAAAAAGTTCTTATAGAAAAAATATTAATCAAAGCTCAGAATTTATAAAGTATTTCAAAACTGTTACTCCACATGTTGCTTTGGGAAAATTATCTATAGGCTCAAGACCATCAAAGAGGAAAAATGTTGATAACATAAAAAGTTTAAGAGCAATCCCTTGGGTGTTTGCTTGGACACAAATACGTTTAATGTTACCAGCTTGGCTAGGAAGTGCTGAAGCATTGAGATATGCTAACATAAAACAATTTAGAAAGACCCTTTACGACATGGAAAAAAATTGGCCTTTTTTTAATTCAATGCTCGATATGTTAGATATGGTAATTTCAAAAGCTGATCCTGATATATCTAAAATTTATGAGGAATATTTAGCTGATGAAAAATTAAAAAGAGTTGGTCAAAAACTTAGATATCAATTCAAAGCAATTAAAGAGCTTAATAAAAATATTACACCTAAAGAAATTATTAAATTAAGAAAGGAATTTAGAACTTCAGTAATAGTAAGAAATATTTACTCAGAAGTACTAAATATTATTCAGCCAATAGTAATAAGTAAAATTAAAAAAAATAAAAATAAGAACAACAAAAAATATCTCAACGACTCTCTCCTTACATCAATTGCTGGCATTTCTGCTGCTATGAAAAATACTGGTTAAATGATAGAATTTTTTATTGCATTTGGAGCTGGGCTTATTAGTTTTTTGTCTCCGTGCGTATTACCTTTAATACCCGGTTACATCTCTTATATCTCAGGTCAGTCTTTGCAAAATATATTAGACAATAAAAAAATTAATTTATTTTCTTTAATTTTATTTTGTTTAGGATTTTCAAGTGTCTTTGTGATTTTAGGAGCTTCAGCATCTTTTTTAGGAAGTGTATTTTTACAAAATTCAGAGTTTTTGAGAATAATTGCAGGTATTATAATAATTATTTTTTCACTTCAATTAATTGGAATAATAAATATACCATATTTAAATTTTGAAAAAAGATTTGATGCTAAAGAATCGAGAAATATTCTTTTTCCTTATGTAATAGGATTAGCTTTTGGTTTTGGTTGGACACCATGTATTGGTCCAATCCTAGGGTCAATTTTGGCTTTAGCATCTATTGAAGAGACTTTATCTAGGGCAATAATGTTGTTAATTTTTTATTCATTAGGTCTTGCAATCCCTTTTGTTTTATCTGGATACTTAATTCAAAGATTTCTATTATTTTCTAAAAATTTCAAAAAA
>CACNXU010000017.1 GCA_902624585.1 uncultured Pelagibacteraceae bacterium
AAATTTTAATTTGCTTATTTTTGATATTTCTTTTTGATTATTAACAATTTTTGTATCAATTGTTATAAAATGAGGTTTTGGAAAAAAATTATATTTTATGTTATTATCAAATTCAAAATTTAAATTTAGTTTACTTTGAATTTCATTTTTTAACTTTTTTTTAATGTCACTTTGATTGTAAAAAGTAGGTAATAATAAATAAGATATGAAAATAACAAAAAGTGCGACAAAAGTTAAAATTATCTTATTATTTTTAATTAAATAATTAAGATTTTTAGAATTTAACTTGTTTAAATTTTTTTCTAAAAGATTATTAATTAAATAATTAATGTTTTTTAAATATTTTACAAATAAATTTGTTTTACTCATAACAATCAGGAAAGCTTATAAAGTATTATTGTAAATGATAAACAAAGATTATTTAGAAAACTTAAATGATGCTCAAAAAGAAGCTGTTCTTTATCTAGACGGGCCCCTTTTAATTGTAGCTGGTGCTGGATCAGGAAAAACAAAAGTATTAACATCAAGAATTGCTAATATTATCAGAGAAAAAAAGGCTTTTCCAAATCAAATCTTAGCTGTCACTTTTACAAATAAAGCTGCTAAAGAAATGCAAAACAGAGTTAGCAAGTTAATTGGCTCCACTGCAGTTGGACTATCTTGGCTTGGTACATTTCACTCAATATGCGCAAAATTGTTGAGAAAACACGCATCCGCAGCAAATCTTAATTCTAATTTTACTATTGTGGATACAGATGATCAAATCAGACTTATCAAGAATATTTGTAAAGCTGAAAATGTTGACATAAAACAATTATCTCCAAGATTTATATTAGCAATAATTGATCGTTGGAAAAATAAAGGATTTTATCCTAATGAAGTAGTAATAAATAAAAAAGATCTTTATGAAAAAACAATTCTTCCACTTTATAAAATTTATCAACAAAAATTACTAGATCTTAACTCTTGTGACTTTGGAGATCTTATTTTGCATGCTGTTAAAATTTTAGAATTTAATACAGATATTAGAGAAATATATTCAAAAAATTTTAAATATATTCTTGTAGATGAATATCAAGATACAAATTTTATTCAAAGTAAATGGCTTAATCTCCTTTCAGAAAAAAATAAAAATATTTGCTGTGTAGGGGATGATGATCAATCAATTTATAGTTGGCGAGGTGCGGAAATAAAAAATTTTCTTGAATTTGATCAAGTGTACGAAAACACAAAAGTAATAAGGCTAGAACAAAATTATAGATCTTCTCAGAATATTTTATCTGTGGCTTCAGACCTTATTTCCAATAATCAAAATAGAGTTGGAAAAACATTGATTACTACAATGGAAGAGGGTGATCCAGTTCAATTAAACTGTTTTAAAAATGGTAAGGATGAAGCAATTGGGATTTCTGATGAAATTGAAAAAAAAATAAAAAAAAAGTTTTCGTATAATAATATTGCAATTTTGGTTAGGGCCATTTTTCAAACACGTGAATTTGAGGAAAGATTTCTTAAAATTGGTATGCCTTACAGAATATTGGGTGGTACAAAATTTTACGAAAGAGCTGAAATTAAAGATTGTGTTGCATATTTAAGATTAATTCATCAGGAAAAAGATGACTTGGCTTTTGAAAGAATAGTGAATAACCCTAAGAGATCGATAGGTGATACTACTTTAAAAAGTATTCATGAGTTTGCTAAGGAAAATAATTTAAATTTAGAAAGAGCATCAATAAAAATGCTTGAACAAAATTTAATTAAACCGAAAGCTAAAATTGGTCTTAGTTTATTTATCAATTCTTTAATGAAGTGGAGAAACGATTTAATTGTAAAAAAATCAAGTCATATAAAATTATTACAAATTGTTTTGGATGAATCAGGATATTCAGCAATGCTTAAAAATAAAAAAGACTTGGATAATGAAAATAGATTAGAAAATATTAAAGAGTTATTAAGTGCAATGAAAGAATTTGACAATCTAGAAAGTTTTTTAGAACACGTTTCTTTAGCAACGTCTGTAGATCAGGAATGGGATGGCGAAAAAATTAACATGATGACTATGCACGCAGCAAAAGGTTTAGAGTTTGATGTTGTATTTTTACCTGGATGGGAGGAAGGGTTGTTTCCACACCAAAAATCTATCGAAGAAAAAGGTCAAAATGGCCTAGAGGAAGAAAGACGGTTAGCATATGTAGGAATTACAAGAGCAAAGAAAAAAGCTATAATTTCCTTTTCAATGAATAGATTTTATCAAGGAGATTGGATTGATAGTATGGCTTCAAGATTTGTTGATGAACTTCCAGAAAAACATTTAGAAAAAAACTCCTTCTTTGATGAGGAAATTAATAATGATGTTGATTTTGATTTTAATCAAGATTTTGAAATTGAGGAAGGTACAAGAAGTCCTGGTTGGATAAGATATCAAAAGAGAATTAAATGAAAAATTACATTAAAGAATTAAGAAGTAAATTTAAGAAATATGAAATTGATGGCTATGTAATTCCAAAAAATGATGATTATTTTACGGAATATTCAAAATTAAATCGATTAGAGGTTATCTCAAACTTTAGCGGATCTGCTGGTTTAGCCATAATTCTTAAAAATAAAAATTATTTGTTTACTGATGGAAGATATACAATTCAAAGTAAAATTGAGAGTGGAAAAAATTTTAAAATTTATGGATTTGAAAAATTAATAGATTGTAGTTTGTTTAAAAATCTTACACTTGGCATAGATCCAAAGTTATTTACCAATACTCAAATTAAAAATTATTTTTTAAAACACAATAAAATCAAATATGTTGAAAAAAATCTAATTGATGAAATTAAAAAACAGAAAGAACATGCTTCTATCCCATTTTTTTCTTTAGATAAAAATATTGTTGGTGAAAGTGTTAATTCTAAATTAAATAAAATAACTAAATACTTAAAAAAAAATAAATCTGATTATATTTTTATCAGTGCACCAGAAAATGTTGCATGGACTTTAAATGTACGAGGTGGAGATGGTCCCAACAGTCCAATTCCCAATTCAAGATTGATAGTAAGTAAATCAAAAAAAATACTATTTATAAGTAATCTTAAAAAATGTAAGCAATTATTAAAAAATAAAATTATTAAGAAAGATGAAGTTTTAGACTTAAATTCTTTACCAAGCAAAATACTACACCTTAAGGGAAAAAACTTTATTGTAGATGATAAATCTTGTTCAATATTTTATGAAAATTTAATTAAGTCTAAATTTAAGATCATAAAAAGAGAAGATCCAATTTATCTTTTAAAAGCAATCAAAAATAAAACAGAGATTAAGAATATGGTTAATGCTCATGTCTTAGATGGAGTAGCATTAACCAAATTTTTATTTTGGATAAAAAAAATTAATAAAAAGAAAATTACAGAAGTAGAAGCGGCCAAGAAATTAGAAAATTTTAGAAAATTAAATAAAAACTATCTATATCCTAGTTTTGATACAATAGCGGGCTCAGGCGAAAATGGTGCTATTGTTCATTACCGTGCAAAAAAAGAGAAATGCAAAACTATTAATAGAAATGATATTTTACTATGTGACTCAGGTGGGCAATATAAGTATGGGACAACTGATGTCACAAGAACAATATGTTTTTCCAAACAGAAACATAGTATCAAAAATATTTTCACAAAAGTATTAAAAGGTCATATTGCTGTTGCTAAGACTGATATTAATAAAGATGACACGGGTAAAAAAATTGACAAAAGAGCAAGAAAATTTTTAAATAAAAGTAACCTAGATTACGCGCATGGGACAGGACACGGTGTTGGTTTTTTTCTTAATGTTCATGAAGGACCTCAATCTATTACAAAAATAAATACTGTAAAAATAAGAGAAGGTATGATTTTAAGTAACGAACCTGGGTATTATAAAACCAATGAATATGGAATTAGGATTGAAAATTTAGTTTATGTTAAAAAAATAAAAAAAAATTTGTCATTTCAAAATTTAACAATGGCACCTATAGAGAAAGATTTAATAAATTTTGATTTATTAACAATTGATGAGAAAAACTACCTATTTAAATATCATTTAGAAGTTTATTCAAAGATATCAAAATATTTAAATCCAAATGAGAGAAGCTGGTTAGCTACTTTTATTTAGCATTTTCAAAAATTCAGCTTGGCTAATTACTTTTATTTTTAACTCTTTGGCGTAATCTACTTTTTTTTTAGTTGGTTTTTCACCAATAATTAAGAAATTTAGTTTTTTTGATACACTGCTAATTGTTTTTCCAGAATTTTCCTCAATCAGAGATTTAACTTCTGCTCTACTAATTCCATTTAATTTACCAGTTACTAAAAAAGTCTTATTATTCAACAAACCATTATCTGAATTTTGAATAGCATCTTTAATTAACAATACATTTTCCAATTCATTTACAACTTTTTTGTTATCCTTATTTGAAAAAAAACTCTTAATTGAACTGACTTGTGTTTCACCAATTCCATCAATATTTAACATATCTTCATAATCAATTTGTTTAGATAAATTTTTAAATTTTGAAAATGATACAAAATGTTTAGACAACAATTTTGCATTTTCTAAACCTATATGTCTTATACCTAGAGAATATATAAATCTTTCTAAAGAAATATTTTTTTTTTGATCAATTGAATACTTTAAATTTTGAACAGAAAGTTTGCCCCAGCCCTCTAAATTTTCAATTTTTGAAAAATTTAAATTAAAAATATCTTGGGGATATTTAATTAATTTTAATTTCCAAAAATTTTCAACTATTTTTTTCCCAAAGCCGTCAATATTAAATGCTTCTTTTGAAACAAAATGTTTTAATTTTTCAATTGATATTTTATCACAATAATAGCCTTCACTGGAACATCTCCTTACAGCATCAATTTTTTTTGTTACTTTGTTAAATTCTTTAATTGTTTCTGATCCACATGATGGACAATTTTTTGGGAAAATAAATTTTTTTGAATTTTTCAATCTTTTTTTTTTATCTACTGAAAGTATATGAGGTATTACATCTCCAGCTCTCTCTATAACTGCTGTATCACCTATTCTAATATCTTTTCGATTTATTTCATCTTCGTTATGTAATGTGGCATTAGAAACTATAACACCTCCTATATTTACTGGTTTTATTTTAGCTACTGGTGTTAGCGCACCTGTTCTTCCAATTTGAATATCTATATCTAGTATTTCAGAAATTGCTTTATCTGAAGAAAATTTATGAGCTATGGCCCATCTTGGAGCATTAGCAACATTTCCTAATCTTTTTTGTAAGTCAAAATCATTAATTTTATAAACAATACCATCTATATCAAAATCTAAATTTGCTCTTTGCTCTTCAACTTCATTATAATTTTGAATTAAATTTTTTATACCAGAAATAGTTTTATTGAGTGGATTAGTTTTAAAACCCCATTCTCCTAGTTTTTTTAAGTAATCAGATTGTTTTATTTGCTTTAAACCCTGCTCAAATCCAAAAGTATAAGCTATAAAATTTAAAGGTATTTTTTTTGTATCTTCTGGACTTTTTTGTCTTAAAGATCCAGATGCTGCGTTTCTAGGATTGGCAAACTTATCCTTCAAATTCTCAAAATCACTATTTTGAATAAATACCTCACCTCTAATATCAATATCTTCAGGAAAATCTTTATTGGATATTTTTTTTGGGATATCTTTTATTGTTGCTAAATTTGCAGTTATATCTTCGCCTTCTCTTCCATCCCCTCTAGATAATCCTCTTTCAAAATTACCATTTTTATATGTTAATGATGCAGAAATTCCGTCTATTTTTGGTTCAGCACTGTAAGAAATTTTAAATTTTTCATTTTCAGATAAAAAATTTAAAATTTTTTTTTCAAAATTTATTAAATCATCCTCAGTAAACGCATTGGATAATGAAAGCATAGGAACTCTATGCAAATCCTTTTTAAAATTTTTAGATGGTTTATGACCAACTACTTTTGAGGGTGAATTATTTGATTTTAAAAAATTATATTTTTTCTCTAGCAATATGATTTCTTTTTTTAATTCATCATATTCGCTATCAGATACTATAGATTTACTGTTATTAAAATATGATTGATTATATTTAATTAATAATTTAATTTTTTTTTTATATTGATCTTGAATTTCTTTTTTATTCATCTGACTCTAAAAAAGATTTAGCTTTAGTTAATAAGGATTTCTTTTTTTTTTTTATCTTTTCTTCTCTCTTTTTTTTATACATTTTGTCAAATACACTATAAGACATCTCATACCATTCGGATGATTGATAATTGTACCCTAAAAGTTTTGCGTATTTCTTAGCTTCATCTTTCAACCCTATAGTATAATGAACCTCAACTAACCTATGCAAGGCTTCTTCAACATAGATAGTTGTATCGTATTGATCCACAACAGTTTTAAAACGATTTATTGCAGCTATCCATTTCTTTTTTTCAAAATAATATCTTCCAACATACATTTCTTTTGACGCCAAAATATCATCTATGAATGCTAACTTAAATTGAGAGTCTAAAGCATATTCAGAATTAGGATAATTTTTAATAACAAAATTAAAAGTTTCTCTTGCATTATTTATTGATTGCAAATCTTTTTTCTCATCAACAATTTGCTCATAGTAACAAATTGCAAGAAGATAATTTGCATAATCAATATTTTTATGATTAGGGTATATTTTTTTGAATCTTAACAATTCAGCAATAGCATCACCATAATAATCTTGAATATAGTATGAATATGCAGCCATTAAAGCTGATTTAGGTGCCCACTCCGACTGAGGGAATAAAATTTCAGCCTCATTAAATTTTTTTGCAGCAAAAAGTACATCACCACTTTCTAAAGAATCTTTACCTTCTTTAAAAGCTTCATATACTTGAAGATCTAAGCTTTTTTCTTTTATCTCAGACTTTTTAATTTCCTTCTTTGCGCAGGAAATTGAGAAGAAAATAAGAATTATAAAATATAAATAAATTTTAATTTTCATTTAAAAATAGCAAATTTAAAAGATAATTTTAAAGTTATCTATACATTTATGCTATAGATCTTAATAAATTTCTATTTATTAATGTATGAGGAAGATTTTTTTCTTTAATTTCTAATATTGAAAAATTTTCTTTGTTTTGAAATACTTTTCTTAATAATTGATTAGTTAAAAAATGACCTCCCTGGGAACATTTTATACTAGCTACAATTCTATAACCAGAGGTGTATAAATCCCCGATACAATCCAAAATCTTATGATTGACAAACTCTTTGTTACTTCTTAATCCCTCTGGATTTAATATTCCACTTTCTTTTACAACTATAGCATTTTCTAAGCTTCCGCCTTTAGCAAAACCATTTTTTTTAATTAATTCTATATCTTCAAATAAACAGAAAGTTCTTGAGTTATAAACATCTGTTAGATCTTCCTCATAAACTTTAAACTTATTTCTTTGGTTCCCAATAATTTTATTTTTGTATTTTATTTCAAAATCAATATCTAGACTTAGAGTAGAAGGTTTAATTAATATAGATCTTTCACCATCCTCAAATTTAACTTCTTTATTTATTTTTATTATTTTAATTGGTGAATTACTTACTTCTATTCCTGCTAAAATTATTTTTTCAATAAATTCTTTAGCAGATCCATCAAGAATAGGCACTTCTATTTTATCAATTTCAATTAAAGCATTATCAATTCCTAAACCAAATAATGCTCCCATTAAATGTTCAATAGTCGAAACTTTTGCTCCAAACTCATTTTCAATAGTAGTATTTAAAGAAGTGTTGGAAACATTCATAAAATTTGGATAAACTAAATTATTGTTTTTTAAATCTACTCTTTTAAAAACGATACCATGGTCGGGTTGAGCAGGTTTGATAACAATATTAACATTTTTACCAGTATGAAGACCAATTCCATTGAAAGAGATACTATTTTTAATTGTTTTTTGAGTTAAATACGACACAACCAATTAATAGTCTTGAATTTAAAAAATTAAAAAACAACAAATATTACCAGAAAAAACAAAACTAGCTAAATAGTTGAAAAAATTTTTCGAAAAAACCTCTCTTTTTAATACTTTTTTGAACTAATTCTGCTTCATTATCGTTAAAACCTGGTTGTATCTTTGCAATTATTTCAGAAATTTGACTAATATCACTATTAAAAAATTCTTGGATATATTTTACATCAAAATATTTTATAATATTTATTTGAAAATTTCCTAAAATTTTTTCTATCTCAGATATAAATCCTTTTGAAATATATTTAAATTCTACCTCTATACTAAAATGGTCTCCTCTCAGATTTTCTTTAAATGATAAAAAAGTTTTATCATTGATCATATATTTCTTAATTAATATGTGTATAATTTTTTGATTATTATAATTTTCATTAAACAAATCTTTAGCCTCTATAATAATACTCTCTAAAAACTTTTTATTTATAAATTCTTGATAACTTTTTTTTTTAACACCAATAGTAAGGTTAGAAATATGATGGTAATCTATTAATATAAAAATATTATTTATAAATTTCCCAATTAATTTTTCTATTTTAAAAATATTTTTTTCAAGAAATTTAATTAATTGTTCTAAATTAATTATATTTTTAATATTTTCGTATATTTGTTCCTGCTTATATAAATTTCTAAAATTTTTTTTATCAAATAAATAAATACCAAATTTTTTTGGAGATATAAATAAGTATGTTTCAAAGTTTATTTCTTCAATCATTGATAATTATTTGATTTTCTATTCTTAAATCGAGTGATTTAATATCTTGTAAATTTTTATTTTTTAAAAATTCAAATGCATTATTTAAAGCATTTTGTATATTATCTTTTGGTAATTTTAATACTAATTTATTTGTAAGCTCTATATCCCATCTTTTAGAAGGAAAAAAATAAAAATTCTTTATTTGAGAAAATGAAAATTTTGATGAATTTAAGATTGATTTTAATTTTAAAAAGTTTTCAACATCCACTTCTCCAAAAATATATGGTAACTTTATATTTAAATTATTATCCTTAATTAATTTTCCATTTGAACCAACTATGAAACTTTTTCCATTAATATTAATTTTTGCTAAAAATATTGTTTTTTTTATATTAAAATTTAAACTTGATGGATATTTTTTAAATATTTCATAATTTTCTACTAAGGGGTTTTCGTCTAAAGTTTTAATTATTTGAGATGCATCAATAAAAAAGATATTTTTTAAATTTAAATTTTCTAAATCTTTAGTGATAGTATTATTGTCATTTTTATTTAAACCAAAAATATTTATATTTTTTATGTTATAGAAATTAAAATTGTTCAGATTTATATTGTGCAAAGAGCTAACAAATATTAATAAAAAAAGATATAATATAATTTTTTTACCTTTTTTTTGTTGCATCATTCAATATCCACTCAATTAATTTTATAAAACTTAAACCCTTATGTGCTGCTATTTCAGGTACGAGTGATAGCTTAGTCATACCAGGTTGTGTGTTAATCTCTAATAAATAAAATTTTCCATTTAAAAATTTGAAGTCTGATCTCGTAACACCGCTGCATCCTATTAAATTGTGTGTCTTAAAAGCTATGTTCATCAATTCACTCATTTTTTTTTTTGTGAGATCTACGGGTATGATATGCTTTGTTCTTGCATTTACGTTGTATTTTGCCTGATAATCATAAAATTTTCTTTTTGGTTTTAGCTCAATTGCTCCTAATTTCATTTTGCCCATGATTGCAACTTGTATTTCCCTTCCTCCAATAAACTCTTCGATCATTATTTTTTTATAATTTTTAATTGAATTTATAATTTTAACTATATTTTTTTCATTACATATAAAAACATTAACGCTGGACCCTTCATTAATAGGTTTGACTATAACGGGAAATTTAAATTTTTTTTTAACTTTTTTAATTAAATTAGATATTTTTATATCGTAAGAATAAGTAACAAATTTTGGAGTTTTAATTTTATTTTTAATAAATATTTTTTTGGAAATTTCCTTATCCATTGCGATTGATGAGGAAATAGCATCTGAATGTGTGTATGGGATATTATATCTTTCAAGAATAGTTTGAATATACCCATCTTCGCCAAATTGGCCATGTAATGCATTAAAAATTATATTTGGTCTAAAAATTTTTATATTTTTTTGTAAATTAGAATCCGGTTCTGAAATTTTTACTCTATATCCATTTTTTTTTAACTCTTTAGCAACCTGATAACCTGTATCAAGACTAATTAATCTTTCTTTAGAAATGCCTCCAGATAATATGAGTATTTTTTTTTTCAATTTATTCTAAAATTTTAATTTCTGTTTCCAATTTTACACCTGTTTTCTTAAATACACTTTCAGACACAAAATTTATCAATTTTTTCATATCTTCAAACTTAGCATTACCTTTATTTACAAAAAAATTACAGTGTTTTTCGGAAATTGATGCGTCACCAAAAGATTTTTCTAATGGCACAGACTCTTTTATTAGTTGCCAAACCTTTTTATCAGATTGATCTATAGGGTTTTTAAATGTGCTACCACTTGTCTTAATTCTTGTTGGTTGAGCTTGATCCTTTTTTTCTTTAAGTATCCTAATCTCATTCTTAATTAAATTCTTATCTTTCTTAAAACCTTTGAATGATGCACTTAAAAAAATAAGATCTTCAGATAGTCCGCTGTCTCTATATTTAAAATTAATATCTTTTGCAGGTATAGTAATTACTTGACCTGATTTATTTACTGCCTGAATAGAGATGAGAATATCTTTGAACTCTCTTTTAAAACAACCCGCATTCATTTTAATACCACCGCCTACCGTACCAGGTATGCAAGAAAGAAATTCAAAACCACCTAAACTATTTTCCATTGCAAATTCAGATAATGATTTATCTGTAACAGCGCTACCAGCTACTATAATTTGTTCAGAATGTAATGAAATATTGCTAAAATTACGAGTTAGTTTGATTACAACTCCATCAAATTTGTTATCAGATATAAGTGTATTAGAACCGGCTCCCAATATAAATATTTTTTCTTTATGTTGAATTTTTTTAAGAAATTTAATTAATTCTTTTAAATTATCTGCTTTATAGAAAGCTTTAGTTTTGCCTCCAATGTTAAACCAATTTTTTTTTTTTAGATCATAATCTAACTTTAAATTATTATTAAATTCTGAAATCAGCCCTCTTAAATCAATTTTCATATTAATAATTTAGGTAATTCTCGTATCCAACTTGAAATAGTTCCGGCACCCATTCCTATAACAATTTTTTTTCCATATATGTTTGCTTTAATAAATTTTGCTAATTGAAATCTATCATCTACTAAAAAAAGCTGAACCTTTGAATTTTTAATTATTTCTTTAGCAAAATTTATATAACTAAATCCAAGCTTTAGTTTTTCTCCAGCAGTATAAATTGGAAACAAAATAACTTTATCTGCATTTTTAAAAGCAAAGGTAAATTCTTTTTTTAAATCCTTTAATCTTGATACTCTATGGGGTTGGAAGATACATATTTTTTCATAATCTTTATAAACATTTTTTACACCGTCCAACACTTCTTTGATTTCTGTAGGATGGTGAGCATAATCATCATAAAAATCTACATTATTAAAATTGAAAATTTTGTTAAATCTTCTTTGAACTCCTTTAAAATTTTTAAGTCCTCTTTTAATATTTTTTATTGGCAAACCTACAGTTAGTGCTAATGCTGCTGCAGCTACAGAATTCTTAATATTATGAGTTCCCAATAAAGGAATTTTGAATTTTTTAATTAATTGATTTTTCTTATTAGGTAGTTTTATACTCAAATCAAATTCAGAGAATTCTTTTAATCGATTTATATTTTTTATACAAAAATTTGATTTAGTATCTAAGCCATATGTATAAAAGTTTTTGTTTTTTATATTTTTAATTAAATTTTTGTTATTTTTATCATCTAAACAAATAAATGATTTTCCAAATGAAGGAACTTTATTAACAAAATTTTCAAAATATTTATTTAATTTATCCATAGTGCCATAATAATCCATATGCTCTCGATCTATATTGGTTATGATCGAATATGTTGGAGGTATAAAAACAAAACTTCCATCTGACTCGTCTGCCTCTAATATAGACCAATCACTTTTCCCTAGCTTTGCAGAGTTATTAATTGAATTTATTACTCCACCATTGATTATTGTAGGGTCAATTTTTGTTTCTTGAAATATAGATGCTATCAAAGATGTTGTAGTGGTTTTACCGTGTGATCCAACTACTACAATGTTTTTTGTTAAAGAAACAATATTGGCAAGCATCTCTCCTCTTTTATAAATCGGTAATTGTTTTTTTTTAGCCGCGACAAGCTCAGGATTATTTTTTTTAATAGCTGAAGAAACAACCAGTATAGTTACCTTATCTAAATTTTGTTTCTTATGTCCAATAAAAACTTTTGTTTTTTCTTTTCTTAATCTTTCAATATTTTTATTATTTGAAATATCACTTCCTTGAACTTTAAAGCCTTTACCTTTCATTATTAATGCTAAGCCACTCATACCTATTCCACCTATTCCAACGAAATGTATCAGTTCTGTTTTTGCTAATTTAATTTTCATCAATAATTTTTAATATTTTTTGATTAACATTATTCCATGTATTTTGATAATTTAATTTATGTAAATTATTTTTTTTTGTCATGTAATCCTGACTTTTATTTGTCAATTCTAGTAAAAATTTCTCAAATTTTTGATTATCAAAATTTTTTTGATCAATTATCCAACAACAACCATTTTCCTTGTAGTATTTTGCATTTTCATACTGGTGATTATCTTTTGATGATGGGAGTGGTATTGCTATAAATGGAATATTTAATAGGGATAGTTCAGCTAAACTTGATGCACCTGCTCTTGTTATGCATAAATCTCCTTGCTTTAAGACTTCATTAAGATTGTAATCAAAACTGAATACTCTACTTTTAATATTATTTTGAAAATAAAAATTTTTTAAATAATTAATATTTTTCTCACTTGTTTGATGAATAATTTTTATAGAAACTTGTTTTGCTATACTCACAAAAGATTTATTTAAAAGCTCATCAAAGATTTTTGCACCTTGACTACCCCCTATTATTATAATTGTGAATAAATTATCATGTTTTTTATACGCACTAGTTTCATAATACTCTTTCCTTATCAAAGGTTTAATAGTAGTTAATTTATGATTAATTCCAGATGGTAAATTAATTAAATTTTTTGAATAACATATTAATTTTCTTGAAAAATTTAAAAAAAATTTATTTGCTCTTCCAAGAACCATATTTGGTTCAATTAAAAAAATATTAATTCCCAATATTTTTGCTGCTAAACATAGTGGCAAAGACATATAGCCACCTGTAGAAATTAAAATTGAAATATTATTTTTTTTTAAAATAAAAAATGATTTAATAGTTAGAAAAAATATTTTTAAAAATGAAAAAGGAAATAGAAAGTAATTATTTAATTTTGGGGTGTTGATTACAAATACTTTGGAATCCTTATCTAAATATGAAAGGCCTCTTATATCTGTAGAAATCAAAATTTCATGTGTATGCTTTAAATGATTATAAATTGTAATTGCTGGTATCACATGACCTCCAGATCCGCCTGTGGAAATTAAAACTTTTTTCATCATTTATTAAGTTATTTTTCTTTTTGTTAAATTTAAAATTATTCCACCTAATATTGATGTGCTTATTATCGATGAACCACCATAACTTAAAAAAGGTAATGTCATTCCAGTAGTTGGAAATAATCTTATATTAACCCCAACATGAATTGTGACTTGCATTAATATTAAACTAATTGATCCTATTAAAATAAGTTTAACTTTATCATTTGTCTCAAAACTTATTTTTTTAAAAACCATATAAATTAGGATCAAAAACAATAATAATATTAACATTATGGCAACAACACCAAACTCTTCAGAAATTACTGAAATAATGTAGTCAGTATGAGCTTCAGGAACTCTATTTTTAAGAACTCCTTCACCTATACCTTTTCCAAAAAAGCCTCCACTTATAATTGACTCTGTTGCTTTATCAGATTGGAAGTTATGAGTACCTATTTCTCTATTAAAAAATGAAAAAATACGTCCTTGGATGTAATCAAACCTTGGAAAATAAATAATAAGATAAGTAAGCAAAGACGCCCCAGCAATAAATATTGCTAAAAGAATATATATATTAATTCCTGATGTGAAAATTAGAACTGCCCAACAAAATACCACTAATAAAGTTTGGCCGATATCTGGTTGGGCTATTAACATTAAAGAAATGACAGATATCAAAAATATAGATATCAAATATTTAAATAAAATATTTGATTTAATATCACATAAAATAGTCGCTAAAATTATTATCAAAAATGGTTTTAGAACTTCTATGGGCTGAAATCTTGGTAAGAAAAATAAGTCTATCCATCTTTTAGAACCTTTAACTTCAACACCAATGAATGGAACTAAAAATAGGAAAATAAGTGAAATAAAAAAAAGAATAATAGAGTATTTATATAATTGATCTGAATTTAATAAGGAAAATATAAAAATAAGAGATATTCCGATTAAAACATAAATCAAATGTTTAAAAAAGAAAAAATAACTGTTTGTATCTAACTTATCAGAAGCTATTAGAGAAGTTGAAACTAAAGAAAAAAATAATCCAATAATAAATAATAAACTTATTAAAAAGAAAATAGATTTATCTATGTTTTTCCACCACTGATAATAAAATTTGTAAACAATACTATCGCTTTGCATTTATATACTTTTTAATTATCTGATTAAAATAATGCCCTCTATCTTCAAAATTTTCGAAACTATCAAATGAAGCTCCAGCTGGACTGAAAAAAATAATATTTTTTTTATTTTTTTGAATTTTAATTTCTGAGAAAATAACTTTTAGAGTTTCTTGTAAATTTTTAAAATTTTTAATTTTTAATCTATTTTTTAAAATTCCTGTAAATTTTCTATGATGCGACCCAAAAATGTAAGCTTTGATATTTTTACACTTTATTTTTGGTATTTTAAATTTATCTCCTTTTTTAGGAATTCCTCCTAAGATCCAATATGCATCATTTAAATTTT
>CACNXU010000018.1 GCA_902624585.1 uncultured Pelagibacteraceae bacterium
AACCAAAAGAATTAAAAAATATTTTTTATTCAGAAAATGAAGTATTTAATTTACCGTTTTCTATAGAAACTTTTTTTGATGAAAAGAGTGATAGAATTTTTTCTAATATTGATCTTGATTTAGTTAACATTAAAATTGAAAACGAATTAACTTTTAAGAATAAAAAAAAAATAGGAAAATCAAAGTTTATTTTAAATAAAGTAAAAAGAAACATGGAATATCTTATTGAAAAAAATTCTTTTAATTTTCATCTTTATGATAAAATAGACGAACCAAATATTGATTATAAGGGACAATTTAATTTAAAACCATTTTATGCAAACTTAGAGGGTAGTTTAGATGAAATAAATTTAAATCATATATTCAGTTCTAATGCTGTTGTTACCCAACTTTTAAAAACTGAAATTTTTAACAATAAAAATATTGATTTTAAACTAAATATAAATGCAAAAAATGTTTACAATAATTATAATTTTAAAAATATTAATTTAAATTCAAAAATTCAAGACGGGTTAATCGATACTGATAATACAAAATTTAAATGGAGAGATTTTGCTGATTTTGAATTATTAGAAAGTTTAATTTATGTCAAAGATGGTGAATTAGTTTTAGATGGACAGATAAAAATAAATATTAATGATTTTAACAAGATATATAAATTTCTTTTAACGCCAAAGAAATATAGAAATCAAATTAAAAATATTGAATTTAATTTTACTTATAATTTTGACCAAAAAATTGCTCAACTAAAAGATATTAAAATTGACAATAAAGTGAATCAGAATGTTAACAAAATTTTAAATAACATTATTTTAAAAAAAGATGATTTTCAAAATAGAATTTATTTTAAAAATTTGTTAAATGAGGCTATTAAGAGTTACGTAGGATAAATCATTTTTTTTGGATCAACAATTTTATTGTAATCTTTTTCTTTTATTAATCCTGTTTTTAAAGTCTCGTGTTTTAAAGTAGTATTATTTTTTAGTGCGGTTTTTGCAATTTTAGCAGCTTTATCGTATCCAATATATGGAGCCAGTGCAGTAACAAGCATTAATGAATTATCTAGATGTTCTTTAATTCTTTTTTTATTGGCTTTAATTCCTTTTACACAATAAAGAGCAAAATTTTTGGTACTATCAGCAATTAAATCGATAGATTGCAAAATATTATGAGCAATTAAAGGTTTGAAAACATTGAGTTCAAAATGGCCATGAGATCCTGCCATAGTGATACCATTGTGGTTTCCAATAACTTTAACACACACCATAGTCACAGCTTCGCATTGAGTTGGATTTACTTTGCCTGGCATAATAGAAGAACCTGGCTCGTTTTCAGGTAAAATTAATTCCCCATATCCCGCTCTAGGACCAGAGCCCAAGAAACGGATATCGTTAGATATTTTCATTAGTGCTACAGCACAAGTGTTCAAAGTTCCAGAAAAATTTACTATTGAGTCATGAGCAGCGAGTTCTGCAAATTTATTGTGAGCTGGTTTAAATTTTATTTTTGTAAATTTTGCAATTTCTTTAACTATTTTTTTGTCAAAATTTTTCTTTGAATTTATACCAGTGCCTACGGCTGTACCACCCTGAGCAAGAAATAAAATTTCTTTTAAAGCATACTCTATTCTCTCTATACTTCTCTTAACCTGAACATGATATCCAGAAAATTCTTGTCCTAGAGAAAGTGGAGTTGCGTCTTGAAGATGCGTTCTTCCTATTTTAACTATATTTTTAAATTCATTGGATTTCCTTTTTAATTCTTTTTCTAAAATTTTTAAATTTGGAAGCATTTTTGAAATAGTTTCTTTTGCAATTGAAATATGCATAGCTGTTGGAAAAACATCATTAGTAGATTGGGATTTATTTACGTGATCGTTTGGATGAACAGGTTTTTTAGTACCTTTTTTTCCACCTAAAATTTCGACCGCTCTATTTGAAATAACTTCATTTACATTCATATTTGTTTGTGTTCCAGAACCTGTTTGCCAGACTTTTAAAGGAAAATTTTCATCTAATTTACCTTTGATTACTTCATCTGATGCTTTGATTATTGCTTTAGAAATTTTACTTTCAATTAATTTGTCTTTAGCATGAACTATAGCGGCTGATCTTTTAATGATAGCTATTGATTTTATGATTGAAATATTAACTAAAATTTTACCAATATTAAAAAACTTATTAGATCTCTGAGTAGATGCACCCCAATATTTGTCATTAGGAACGTTTATGCTTCCAATACTGTCAAATTCTTTTCTTAATTTCATTGATTAATTTTTAAGTAACAAATAATTATTAACATACAATAAATTTTTAAAAACATACAGGAGCATTATGTCGAATTTTAGCAAAGTAGGCACTTTCATGAAAACTTTTGGTCAGGAGGTTAAAACTAAACCTTCATTTAGTACTGATAAAATAAATAAATTAAGGTTAGACCTAATTAAAGAGGAACTAGAAGAGCTTACAGAAGCTATGAATAATAAGGATTTATTGGAAGTAGCTGATGCGCTTACTGATATATTGTATGTAACTTATGGAGCAGGGCATGCATTTGGAATAGATTTAGATAAATGCTTTAATGAAGTTCAGAATTCAAATATGAGTAAGTTAGATGAAAATGGAAAACCAATTTACAACGAGTCTGGAAAAGTTATGAAAGGTCCAAACTATTTTAAACCTGACCTATCTAAATTCGTAAATTAGATTTCTAATTTAAAGTCAACTGCAGGCACGCTGTGAGTAATACTTCCAACAGAAATTCTATTTACTCCAGTAGAAGCAATGGCTTTTACATTTTTTAAGTTAACATTACCAGAGGCTTCAGTTTCATAAAGTTTTTTTGCAATCTTGACACCTTTTCTTAAATTTTTAATACTCATATTGTCTAGTAGAAGTGTATTAAATTTTAGACCCAAAATTGATTTAAGCTGTTGGACCGTATCAACTTCAACTGTTATTTTTTTTCCTTTTTTATTTTTAATTGCCTTTAGAACTAAACTTTTTAAATCTGAACTTGCTATATGATTATCTTTAATTAAATATTCATCGCTTAAATTGAACCTATGATTTATTCCACCACCTAATTTTACCGCATACTTTTGTATAACTCTTAAATTAGGAATTGTTTTCCTAGTACAACAAATTTTAGTTTTTTTTCCAGCCAATTTTACAAACTGGTTGGTTTTAGTTGCTATTCCAGAAATATGAGACAAGAAATTTAAGGCAACTCTTTCTGCAATTAAAATATTTTTTGCTTTACCTTTAATGATAGCCACCAAGCTCCCTTTTTTAGTTTTAGAACCATCTTTTTTTTTAATTATAAATTTAATTTTATTATCAATTAGTAAAAAAGTTTGTTTAGCGAATAACAATCCTCCAACAATTGCACTTTGATTTGATATTAATTTAACTACTACTGTTTTATTATTATCAATTAGACTTGATGTTATATCTCCTGAGGGATAAAGATCTTCGTTTAAAGCTAGTTTGACTGTACCTCGTATAAATTCTTTACTGAGTTTAATTTTTGACACTTAGTTATCTGCCGATTGCAGCCATTCTTTCAACAGGAATTCTTGCTTTTTCAATCGTTTCTTTATCCATTATTATTTCGCCAGTCTCTTTTTCTAAACAATCTAATATTTTTGGAAGAGTAATTTTTTTCATATGAGGACAAAGATTACATGGTCTAATGAATTCTACATTTGGATTTTCAACTTGAATATTATCACTCATTGAGCATTCAGTAACCATCATAACTTTTTTAGGTTGATTGTTTTTAACATAATCAATCATGCCACCAGTTGATCCAGCAAAGTCACTTGCCTTGATTACTTCTGGAGGACATTCCGGATGTGCTATGATTTTAATACCAGGGTTATTTTTTCTAATATCATGTATTTCTTTTTCATTAAATTGGTCGTGAACCATGCATATCCCTTTCCAAGCAATAATTTCTACATTTGTTTGAGAGGCAACATATTTTGCCAAGTAGTCGTCTGGTAAAAATATAACTTTTTTAACACCTAAAGACTCTACAATTTTTACTGCATTTGCAGATGTACAACAAATATCTGTTTCCGCCTTAACATCTGCTGAGGTATTTACGTATGAAACAACAGGGACTCCTGGATATTTTTCTTTTAGAAGTCTTACGTCTTTACCTGTTACAGATGATGATAATGAACAACCTGCGCCCATATCAGGAAGCAAAACTTTTTTTTCTGGACTCATCAATTTCGAAGTTTCTGCCATGAAATGAACTCCAGCCATAACAATTATATCTGCACTTGTTTTTGATGCTTCTATAGCTAGAGCTAAAGAGTCAGCAGCAACATCTGATATACCATGATAAATTTCAGGAGTTTGATAATTATGAGCAAGAATGATTGCATTCTTCTCTTTTTTTAATTGATTAATCCGATGAATATATGGAGCGTGCACTGACCACTCTATCTCTGGCATTATCTTTGAAATCTTTTGATAAATAGGATCTGTTGCTTTTCTTACTTCTTGTGTAAATTCCATGACGTTTTTTACCAATTTGAATGATGATTGTCATTCATTTATTATGACACATAATGCGGTCGTGCTGAAATTGGTAGACAGACACGGTTGAGGGCCGTGTGGACTTAGTCCGTGAGAGTTCGAGTCTCTCCGACCGCACCAAAGTGAATTTTATAGAGGAGTTTTTGATGGATAAATTACTTTCAGTAATATTTATGGTTGGAGTTTTACTTTTAGTTCTACCAAGTTTTTTACAATTAAATTCTCAATTAAAGCAATTTCTTAAAAATCTTGGTATTTGGATTATTGTAGTTTTTATAATTTTAATGATTATTTATTTATTTAAATGAGAAAATTAGTTTTTTATCCAATCTGGTTTATTGATATATATTAAAGCTTCTTTTGTTTTAAAATTTGCTTTTTCATCAAAGTTTTTGTCTAAGTATTTAATTACAGCAAAAGGGTATTCGCTATCAATTAAAACCTTACCTATTTCAATTTCATTATTATAAATACTTTCGCCTTCATATAACTTTCCATTTATTATGTTTATTGGAAATAACCTTTTTGAGAGTTTATTCTTTAATTTAATTCGTGCTGTATTTTCTTGGCCAACATAACAGCCTTTTTTGAAATCAATTCCATTTAGTTCCTCAAAATTACATTCAATACCAAATAATTTATTTTGTAATTTATTTAAATTTTTTGGGACTATCCCAAGTTTATGGCTTAATAAATAATATTCTTTGAGGTTTGTATCATGAAGATCTAGTTTTTTTAATGACAAATAAAGTTTTTCTAAATTTATAATTAATCGAGCACCCAATTCTTTGTTTCTTGGATCTAAAAAAATTGGATCTTCCCTATATTTGATAGTAAATCCAGATTGATTTTTTGTATCATCAAACGTTAAGAATTTTTCTTGAGAAAAAGCTGCCACAACAAATTCATTACTTAAATTGAGAATTTCAACTTTTGATCTAAGCTTATATAGGGATAATTGTTTGAATAAATCCTCTGCTTGTGGTTTTTCACAATCTAAAAGATATCCAGACTTATGTTTTACGATTATAAATTCATATAAAAATTTACCTTGAGGTGTAAGTAATGAACTAAAACAACTATTTATATCGCTTACTTTGTTTATATCGTTACTAATAAGATTTTGAAGAAAATCTTTTGCATCTTCTCCGTTAATATAAAGAATTGCTCTGTCATCTAAAATATAAACATTTTTAATATTCATAATTGATAAATTATAAAATGTAATATAATAACAATTTTTCAAAATGTTAGATCTAATAATTAAAAACGGACAATGTTACATCGATGGTGAGTTAAAAGATGTTGATGTTGCTGTAAAAAATGGAAAAATTCAACAGATCGGACAAATTTCAGAAGAGGCAAAAGAAACAATTAATGCAAAAGGACATACGGTATTACCTGGTTGTATAGATACTCAGACACATTTTAGAGAACCAGGATCAACAGATACTGAGGATCTTCACTCAGGCAGTAGAGCAGCAATAGCAGGAGGTATTACAAGTATATTTGAAATGCCCAATACCAATCCGCCAACTTCAAATATGAAAGAGTTTCAAAGAAAACTAGATCTCGCTAAAAACAGAATGTATTCAAATTATGCTTTTTATTTTGGGGCAACAGCAGACAATGCAGATGATTTAGCAAGTCTAGATGGGTTAGAAGGTTGTTGTGGTATTAAACTTTTTGCAGGATCTTCAACTGGCAATTTGTTGGTTGCTGAAGAAGATGACATAGATAAGGTTTTTCAAAACGCCTCAAAAGTAGTAGCGGTTCATTCTGAAGATGAGGAAATTTTAAAAGTTAATAAGAAATTGATTAAAGAGGGTGATGTTCATACCCATCCAGTATGGAGAAGCGCAGAGTGTGCAATAGCATCTACTAGAAGAATTGTTCGAATAGCAGAAAAGCACAATAAAAAAGCTCATGTACTTCATATTACAACAAAAGAAGAAATTGATTTTCTATCTCAACACAAAGGAAACATTACATTTGAGATTACTCCTCAGCATTTAACTCTTTACGCCCCAGATTGTTATGACAAGCTTGGGACTTATGCTCAGATGAACCCACCCTTAAGAGATAAATCTCATTATGACAGATTGTGGTATGGGGTAAGAAATAACTTCAATGATACTATAGGGTCTGATCATGCACCGCATTTAAAAGAAAATAAAGATAAGGTATATCCAAATACTCCTTCAGGAATGCCAGGAGTTCAAACTTTAATGCCCGTAATGTTAAACCACATAAATGATGGAAAATTATCACTTAATCAATTGATGAATTTTGTTTGTGAAAATCCAGTTAAAATTTTTGGTATTAAAAATAAAGGATTTATTAAAGAAGGTTATGATGCAGACTTTACTATCGTAGACATGAACAAGACTATTGAGATTAAAAACGAAAATATAGAGAGTAAATGTAAATGGTCACCATTTAATGGATTTAAATTTAAAGGAACACCCACACACACTATAATTTCTGGAAAAATTAAAATGCAAGATGGAAAAATTTTAGGTGATCCTGATGGAACTCCTTTACAGTTTAGCTAAGCTTTCCAGTAAAACTATTTACTAGTATCACACCAATTACAATTAAAAATAATCCTAATATTGCTTGCCAAGCTAAAGTTTGTTTAAAAAATATATAGCCTAGGATTGCGATAGTAAAAATTCCTAAACCACTCCATGTTGCATAAACAATTGCTATTGGAAGTTTATCAACTACAAAAGTTAACAGATAAAAAGCTGTCAGATAAAATATAGATAAGGCAACTGTTGGTATAAGTTTTGTGAAGTTTTGAGACACAGGAAGTAGCATTGTTCCAGCAACCTCACAAAAAATTGCAGCGATTAAAAAAATATAAGTTTTAACCATTATTTAAGATTTTGTGATTAACTAAATCTTCCGTGATTTCTGTTAGAATCGCGGGATCGTCTATAGTAGGTGGCACTTTGTAATCAACACCATCTGCAATTTTTCTTATCGTTCCTCTCAAGATTTTCCCTGATCTTGTTTTTGGTAATCTTTTAATAACAATCACTACTTTAAATGCAGCAACTGGTCCGATTTTATCTCTAACCATTTGTACACATTCTTTAGAAATAGTCTCATTATCTTTATCAACACCAGATTTTAATACTACTAATCCAATGGGTAATTGACCTTTTAATTTATCTGCAATTCCAAGCACTGCACATTCAGCAACAGATTGATGTTCTGATAAAACTTCTTCGATGGCACCTGTGGATAATCTATGACCCGCTACATTAATGATGTCATCAGTTCTAGACATAATCCAAATGTAACCATCATCATCGATGTGACCTGCATCATATGTTTGGTAGTAACCTTCGTAATTAGACATATAGTTTTCTTTATACCTTTGATCCGCATTCCATAATGTTGGGAATGTACCTGGAGGTAAAGGGAGTTTTACAACAATATCTCCCATTTCGTTTGGTTTAGCTAAAGATTGATCTGGTTTGATAATTTTTACATCATACCCAGGTACAGCTTTACAGGCTGAACCATATTTTGTTTCCATCATTTCAATTCCAGTACAATTTGAGCTTATTGCCCAACTAGTCTCTGTTTGCCACCAATGATCAATGACCGGAACTTTAAGTAAATTCTCGGCCCACTTTATAGTATCTGGATCAGCTCTCTCTCCAGCAAGAAACAAGCTTTTAAAACTACTCAGGTCATATTTTGAGAAAAATTTACCCTCCGGATCTTCCTTCTTAATTGCTCTAAAAGCTGTTGGAGCCGTAAAAAGAGATTTTACTTTATAATCTGAAATGATTTTCCAGAAAGCACCAGCATCTGGAGTTCCTACAGGCTTACCCTCAAATAAAACTGTTGAACATCCTTTGAATAATGGAGCGTAGACAATATAAGAGTGCCCTACAATCCAACCAATATCACTAGCGGACCACCAGATATCATCAATGTCAATATTATAAATATTTTTCATAGTCCATTTGAGAGCAACAATGTGACCACCAGTATCTCTTACTATACCTTTTGGAGTTCCTGTTGTACCTGAAGTATATAAAATATAGGCAAACTCATTTGAGTTCATCTCAACACAGTCAGCATCTTTAGCATTTGATACAACTTCTTCCCAGCTGATCTCATTTGGAGCGTTTAATTTAACCTCATGACCAGGTCTTTGAAACAAAATCATCTTTTCAATTTTGTGATTGGCTATTTTTATTGCTTCATCAACGAGGGGTTTATACTCAACCGTCCTTCCTGGCTCAAAACCACATGAAGCAGTCACTAGTAATTTTGCTTTACTGTCATCTATTCTACTGGCAAGCTCATTTGAGGCAAACCCTCCAAATACTACTGAGTGAATGGCACCAATTCTTGCACAAGCAAGCATAGCAACCATTGCTTCAGGGATCATTGGCATGTAAATAATCACCCGATCCCCTTTATTCACCCCTTGGGATTTCAATGCCCCTGCAAACTTAGAAACCTTTGACCTTAATTCCTGATAAGTGAACTGACATTTGTTACCTGTAATTGGACTATCGTAGATTAAAGCTATCTTTTGACCTCTTCCTTGATCAATATGGATATCTAAAGCGTTGTAACAGGTATTTGTGACACCATCTTCGAACCATTTGAAGAAAGGTGGGTTAGATTTATTTAAAATTTTTGTTGGTTTTTTAAACCAAAAGATATCATCAGAGGCTTTTTGCCAAAAATTTTCAGGATTTTTTATAGAATTCTCGTAAATCTCTTGAAATTTTTTTTGCATAAAATTTGATTCGATTTCCTTATTTTTTTTGATTTTTAACTTATAAATTGTATTTAATTTTAAAAATTAAGTAAAATCAATGAGAATTAGTCGCAATTAAGTCTTCATTTATCTAATTTAATTTGCTATTAACCGCGTCATTGGCTTAGGGAAACTTAAGTCTAGTTTATATAAACTAAAATAAAAACTAACGAAGAGGGAGTTTTTTATGAAAAAACTTAAACTGTTTGCTTTAGCAGCTATGGCTCTGATTGGATTTTCAGGTATAGCTATTGCAGCAGACGCAACGATGTTGATGCAAGATGACTTCGTAGGAATTTCATTCTGGGTTATCTCTATGGGAATGTTAGCAGCTACTGCTTTCTTTTTCATGGAAGCGGGCAATGTCGCATCAGGCTGGAGAACATCAGTTATTGTTGCTGGTCTAGTAACTGGTATTGCATTCATACACTACATGTACATGAGAGAAGTATGGGTTGCTACTGGAGACTCGCCAACTGTTTACAGATACATTGACTGGTTAATCACTGTGCCATTACAGATGGTAGAATTCTATTTAATTCTAGCAGCTATTGGCAAAGCAAACTCTGGAATGTTCTGGAGATTGTTAATTGGTTCATTAGTAATGCTAATTGGTGGATACTTAGGTGAAGCAGGATACATTAATGCTACACTAGGTTTCATCATCGGAATGGCAGGTTGGGTATACATTCTTTATGAAGTATTCTCAGGTGAAGCTGGTAAAGCTGCACAGAAGAGTGGTAACAAAGCTCTTGTAACTGCATTCGGAGCAATGAGAATGATCGTTACAGTAGGTTGGGCAATTTATCCATTAGGTTATGTATTTGGTTACTTAACTGGTGGTGTAGATGCTGACTCACTAAACGTCGTTTACAACTTAGCTGACTTCATTAACAAAATTGCATTTGGTCTAGTAATTTGGGCTGCTGCAACTAGTTCAAGCGGAAGAAGAGCTAAGTAATTAGTTAAAATTTAAATTAAGGGCAAGTACAATTTTGTACTTGCCCTTTTTTTTGTCTTTATTTAAATTATGTATAGTAATTATACATAATTTATTTAAATGGATGTAAAATTAGAAAAATGGCATAAGTGCCGAGTCGATAAAAAAGTCCTTAAGGAATTATCACAAAAATCTGATTTAAAAGGACTTCAACATGTTTCAGTTTTTTTTGGGTTATTAATCATTACAGGATTATTTGCATATTTATTTTGGGGATCGATATGGGGGTTTTTTTGGATTTTAATTTATGGAAATATTTATTGCTTTGCTAATCCCCTATGGCACGAAACAGGACATAAGACAGCTTTTAAATCAAATTACTTAAATGAAATATTTTATTATATTTCTTCTTACATGGCATGCTTTGAACCTGTAAGATGGAGATACTCACATTTTGTTCATCACGGTAATACCTATTCAACTGAAAATCCCTATGATCATGAAATTGAATACAGTAATAATTTAAAAAAAACCATACCAAGCTTAATTAGAGAAATTGTTCCTTTTGGAAACTTAATTTTTTTTAAGAAAGATATAACATTCGAAATTATCAAACATTCTCTTGGGATTGAAACAAAAGTAATGAAAGATTGTATTCCAGAAATAGCAAAAAATAAAAGTATTTTAATCTCAAGAATATATATAGCTATATGGTTAACTATAATTATTTTTTCAATTTATATAAATTCTTTTTTACCTGTTATGTTTTTTGTATTACCTCATTTTTATGGAAAAACATTACATAAAATAGTTGCTTTTACACAACACGCTGGACTTGCTAGAAATATAAAAGATCATAGGCTTACATCTCGAGAAATGTATCTTAATCCTCTTTTAAGTTTCTTGTATTGGAAAATGGAGTATCATTTAACTCATCATATGTTTCCAACAGTTCCTTCATATAATCTTGACAAATTACATCATCATATCAAAGATCAATTGCCAAGAACTAACACAGGTCTTATTGATGCCTACAGAGAAATTATTCCAGCTTTATTGAGACAATCAAAAGATGGGGATTATTATCTTAAAAAAAGCCTTCCTCAATTTGATAGAGTTTATTAGATACTTGTTCTCTAGTTTTAAGTGTTTATATATGTTTAATGCCGAAAATAACCTATAACACTCACGACAATAAAACCCATACCATTGAAGTTCAGAATGGTTTAACAGTTATGGAAGGTGCTGTTCAAAATGATATACCAGGCATAGACGCTGATTGTGGGGGAGGTATGGCATGTGCAACTTGTCATGTTTATGTTGATGATAATTGGATGCAGAAGCTACCTCAAAAAGACGACGGTGAAGAAGACATGTTGGATATGGCTTTTGAACCAAAGAAAAATAGTAGGTTAAGTTGCCAGATAATTGTTTCGGATGAATTAGATGGTTTAGTTGTAAATATTCCGTCAAAGCAAAGTTAAGTTATGATAAAAACAGATGCATTAATTATTGGAGCAGGACCTACAGGTTTGTTTACTGCACATCAGTTAAAATTGATAGGTTTAGATTGTGAGATAGTAGACAACCTAGATAAAATTGGAGGACAGTGTATCGAGCTTTATCCAGACAAACCAATTTATGACATACCAGCAGTGCCTGAATGTACGGGAGAAGAGTTAACTAATAATTTAATAAATCAAATAAAACCATTTAATATAAAAACTCATTTAGGGGAAAGAGTTGATGAAGTAAAAAAGGATGGGGAAAATTGGTTTGTCAAAACCAATTTAGGTAAAATTTTTTTAACTCCAAACGTTATAATTGCTGGAGGCGTTGGTTCTTTCGAACCTCGAAAATTCCCACCAAAAGAATGTGAAAAATTTGAGAATAAATCAATTTTTTACTCTGTTAAAGATAAAACAATATTTGAAGGTAAAACTGTTTCAATATTTGGAGGAGGGGATAGTGCATTAGATTGGGCTGTTGAGCTATCAAAAAATTCTAAGGTTAATTTAATTCACAGACGTGATGATTTTAGAGGTGCACAAGCAACTGTGGACAAAGTTCATGAGCTTGCTAAATTGGGAAAAATAAACCTATACACTAAATACCAACTCACAAATGTTAATGGTGAAGATAGTTTAGAAAGTATTGAGATTAAACACGACAGTAAAGAAACAAAAACCATTAAGACAGATTTTGCCTTAGGATTTTTCGGATTAATAATGCAGCTTGGCCCAATTGCAGATTGGGGACTGAATATTGATAAAAAAACTGTAGCTGTTGACACAGAAAAATTTGAGACCAATCAAAAAGGAATTTACGCTGTTGGAGATATATGTTCTTACCCAGGTAAACTAAAACTTATTTTATCAGGGTTTCATGAGGGAGCTCTCGCAGCTAGAGCTTGCTTTAAATTAGCAAGACCCAATGAAAAATATAGATTTGAATTCACAACATCTTCTAAAACAATAAAAGATAGACTTGGCGTAAAAAGTGATTGAGTTATTCTCAGCTAACACTCCTAATGGTTGGAAAATTAGTATTATGCTAGAGGAGATAGGCTATAAATACAAAGTAACAAAAGTTGATATTGGTAATAATGAACAGTTTAAACCAGAGTTTTTAAAGATAAGCCCTTTTGGAAAAATACCTGTAATAATTGATCATGATAATAATGAGAGTATTTTCGAATCGGGTGCAATACTTATGTATCTAGGTGATAAAAGTAAAAAATTTTATAATGAAAAAGATAGAACCACAATTAATCAATGGTTAATGGCACAGATGGGTACTGTTGGCCCAATGATAGGTCAACATCATCAGTTTCACCATTATAATCCTGGTAAAAGTGAATTTGGTGAGGAAAGATATTTTAAGATCACCAAAAGAATTTATGGAGAATTAGATGCTAGATTAAATAAATCCCAATTTCTTGCATGTCCTTATTATACTATTGCTGATATAGCAACATGGCCTTGGATAGCAAGACATGAATGGCACGATATTGGTTTAAAAAATTATAAAAATTTATCGAGATGGTATTTAGAGATTGCCGAGAGGCAAGCTGTTGTGAAAGGTTATAGTTTTATGGATAAGGATGCTAAAATTCCCAAACTATAAATAATTATCCAAATAATCTGTAAATTGTGCTTAAAATTCCATAACCTGAGAATTCAATAGCTACAATTACAATAATTATTAAAATTAATTTTTTATTCATTTTAGAAATAGATACAACAACAGCAAAATCCAGAAAAAAGGGTAGTAAAAATAAATATATTTCTTAGCGAAAAGAAATGATATTGAACTTTGTTTAGATGTTTTTTTTCTCATAATTAATCATCTGCATGAACTTTTTCTTCTTTTTCATGCTTTTCTTGAGCGGCAATAGTATACTTAGCTACAGGTCTAGCCATCAACCTTTTTAAACCTATTGGCTCTGCTGTATCCAAACAATAGCCATAAGTGTCTTCTCTAATTCTTCTTAATGCTTTATCAATTTCTGATATTAATTTAATTTGTCTATTGATTGCTTTCATTTCTACATTGTTATCAATATATGAGTTTGCTTGATCAACAATATCAGCAGAAATATTATTGTCATCCATACCACCACTATAAAGAGCTTCGTTGTTAGCTTTAATTAACTCTTTTTTCCATTCAGTTAGTCTAATTCTGAAATATATTTTATGTTTTTCGCACATATATTTTTCAGTATCTTTTGGAACATAAGTTTTTGAAATTTTTACGGGTCCTTTCGATACAGCTTTAGCTAAAGTTGGTCTTTTTTTACTTGCAACTTTAGTTTTTGGTTTTGATACCTTTTTTTTTGCTTTTGCAATCTTTGGCATAGCTTAAATTTGATCGCTCGGAGTATATTCAGCAAATTAGGGGTGTCAAGCGAGCTGAATTGATATAAATATTTATAAATGACCATTAATGACAAAAATATCAATAATGTTTTTTATATTTTTGTTATAGCTCATCTTATTTTTTGGACTTTTATTCCATCAATTACAAACCATAATTTACCACTAGATACCATAGAAGCTTTAGCTTGGGGAAGTAATCTAGATTGGGGTTTTAATAAGCATCCACCTCTGAGTGCTTTTTTTCCAGAAGTTATTTATCAAATTTTTGGAGCTCAAGATTGGGCATATTATTTATTAAGTCAAATTTTTGTAATTATTTCATTTAACTATGTTTTTAAATTTTCAAAAGAAATATTTAACAAAAATATATTTTCTTTAATTTCTGTTTTATTAATTGAAGCTATTTATTTTTATAATTTCACTACACCAGAATTTAATGTGAATGTTTGTCAGTTACCTTTTTGGTCTTTGACTGTTTATTATTCTTGGAGAGTTTATAGTAAAAAGGAAATAAACCTCTTAGACTGTTTTTTATTAGGTTTATTTTCTGGCCTAGGTTTTTTATCAAAATATTTATTTATATATTTATTAGTTGCTATTAATTTTTTATTTATTTATTTAATTTTTTTCAAAAAAGAGAGAAAATTTGACTTTAAAT
>CACNXU010000019.1 GCA_902624585.1 uncultured Pelagibacteraceae bacterium
TCTAAATTTAAAACTTTTTTAACCTCTTTTTTTTTCGCATACTTTTGAACAAGACAATCCATAATAAATTCCATATCATTGAGAATAGGTCTAAGGTCTTTTTTAAAGTTAAGCACATTTTTAACTATCAAGTATCCATTTTCAGCTAATTTTTTTTGAATACCATTTGTCATTTTCAAAATTTATTTTATAATAAGGATAATTTCAATGTTTTGGTACTATGTTTAAATAGTTTTCGTTGTGAAAAGAAGTTAACATTTAGCTAAACATACCTTCTTTTACTTTGATCATTTTATACATAAGGTCATTTAACGGTGTTTTAACACCATGTTTTTTACCTATTTTTGAAACTGCACCACTAATAAAGTCTATTTCAGTTTTTCTCTTGTATTGAATATCAAAAGCCATTGATGACTTGTTAGTTTGCATTGAATCTACAATTTTATTAAACATAAATAAGCATTCATCCTCAGAAACATTTACACCATCAGCAAGTGCAACTTCTCTAGTTTCTAAAATTATTTCTTTACCTAAACCACGAGATACTTCATTTGCTTTGTTGTTTATATATAAGTCAGTGTGATGTAGATCAAAAATTGCAGATAATGGCCCAATTGCTGTTAAAGCAAAAAGCTTCATCCATTTTCTTTTCTTTACATCTTCTGCAGCAATCATCTCAAGATTATGTGCTGTAAAAGTATCTGCTATTTCTTTAATACGATCAGTAATTCCACCCTCGTACTCACCAATCCAAGATGGTAACGAGCCATGATTCATTATATGTCCTGGTCCTAAAATATTTGAGGCTTGAGTAGTAGTTCCCCCAATTACTTTTTCATTCCCTACAATACTTTGAATAATTGCTTCATGACCAATACCATTTTGAAAAGACATAAATATCGTTTTGTCTCCTATGATATTTTTAATGCTATTTAATGCTGGTTTTAAAGCTGTAGCTTTACACATAACAATTACAGTGTCTACTTTATTTAACGATGATGGATCTGAAGTGGCTTTAACTTTAATTACTCGATCTCCGCCATGACCATCCATTTTCAAACCATCTTTATTGATTGCATCCACATGCTCTTTCCAAACGTCAATTAAAATTACATTTAAACCTTTTTCAGCAAGCAATCCGCCAAACAAACAACCCATTGCTCCTGCACCAAGAACAGCTACTTTCAAATCTTTATTAATCATCGTTACCTTATTTAAAATTATTTATGTATAGAAATTATATATATTATCTATAGACATTATGCAAAATAAATTATAGCTTATTTACATCATGCAATTAAAAATAGAAAAAGGAACTTTTAAATATTATTCATTAGAAGATATTTCAGATGCATTAAGAAATGGATTGTCTGAAAATTTTAAGACTGTTGAAGTAGAAATGGTAGATTGCCCAAATCTAAGAGATTGGGATTGTCCATCTGAAGGAATAAGTGGAAATCAAAAGATTATAGACGTTGGTGGAGAGCCTTATATGCATGATCCAAAATTTATTGGTGCAGAATTTGACTATCAAAAAATATCTAAAATGATTGGTTCTGAAAAATCTTATGCTTTAGGTGCTGGATCTGGTGCAATGTCTTGTTTAGATGGTCACTGTGGAGAATTAGTTATCAACGAAAATTTAGTTACTGATGAGTCTAAATCAATAATAGCAAGAGTAAGTTCAGACAAAAAATGTATTGTTGAAAAATATTCTGCAAAAATACATGGTGGACTCGGAAATATTTATTATACAGATGGTAAACAAGGAAAAGTAATTAAAATAAAAATCAAAGGTAGAAATGGAGAACAAGGTTCTTTGCCTCAAGCAATGAGATCTTCTTTGTTAAAAAATTTAAAAATTAAAGATAATGAGCACTTGTCTCTTGCAGGTGTGTTTAGAGTATTAAATGGAAAAATAAGATCGCATGTGCAACCTGATTATAAAGATATTAAACATGAGTATTATGATCCAAAACAAATGAAATGCGTAAAAGATTTTCTTCAATTTTATGAACCTATTGGACCAAAATTACAATGTTATAGTGTTCTTTGGACTGGTGATCCTACTGGAGGAGAATTAAATCTTAGAGAATCTGGTGAACATACTCACTTTCATTCTTATGAGCATGATAGAGATGCTGGTCATTATCATTTTGACGTGACACCTAGTGAAATAGAATATGAAGGATATTTTAATACTGCAACAGAAGTACATAGAGTAAATAATATTTATAAAGAACTATTAGGTAAAAATAGTATTGAATAGAAAACTCAATGTGTTTAGATTTATTTAAATGAAAAGACAGTTTAAGTATCCAAAACACCTTGAGGAACAAAAAAAAATTCCAAAACTTACTCAAAAAAGAATTCAATTAGCAGAAATATCACTTGGTGATTTTGAGGGAAGGTTAGCCAATGAATTATTGAATTGGTTTTCTTTGACTCCACAACATTGGATAATGTTGCACATGGTTATGCTTGCTTATTATAAAAATAAATCAATTACTAAAAATCAATTGCTTAAAGTAATCGAGAAATCATATTTAACTTCAAACGTTTATATCGATACAGCAATTAAAAAAGGTTATTTTAGAATTATTAGAAATGAAAGAGACAAAAGATCTATATTTATTTTACCTTCAGTAATTACCATTAAAACCTTTGAGGAATTTATTGACAGAAGAGATATTCTTTATAAGGGAGTTAAATAGTTAACCTAGTAAGCTTTAGAATCTTCTTTTTTTGAAGAACCTTTCATTTTTTCTACCACTGCTTTTGCGCCTGCACTTAATGCTCTTTGATCAGCCCCAATAGTTACAAAATTGAAACCCTTATCTATCATTTTTTGTGCATACTCAGGTGTACCATTATGAATTCCAGCAAAAATATTATTCTTTTTTGCGTGTTCTAATATTCTTAGTATTTCTGAATAAGCTTTTGTACTTTCTGCTTTATCAAAGCCAGGCTCTTCACCTATTGCTAAACTTAAATCAGCTGGCCCAATATATATTCCATCTACACCAGAAGTTGACATAATCTCATCTAATTTTTCTAAAGACTCTTTTGTTTCGATCATAGCTAATTTGAGCATTTCATCATTTGCGTATTTTGCGTAATCTGAACCTCCATAGATTAACCCTCTAACAGGACCAAAACTTCTATAACCACGAGGAGGGTACATGCAAGCTTGAACAAATCTCTCTGCTTCTTGTTTATTACTTACCATTGGACATATAATTCCATAACAACCCGCATCAAGAATTTTCATTATTTGACCTGGTTCATTCCAATTTACTCTAGCTAAAGGAGTTACCTCTGTTGAAGATATTGTTTGTAACATTGGGAGTGCATTAGTGTAATCTACTAAGCCATGTTGCATATCTATTGTTAGAGAATCCCACCCTTGGTGAGCCATTACTTCAGCCGAAACAGTACTAGGTATTTGAAGCCAACCATTGATAACAGGTTTCCCTGCTTTCATCATTTCTTTAACTTTATTTTTTCTCATTTTTAGATTTTTAAACCCATGTGTGTATATTTCACATTTAGGTAATCTTTTATTGCGCCTGATCCACCTTCACGACCATAACCAGTTTGTTTTATTCCTCCAAATGGTGCCTCAGCAATTGCAACAACACCAGTATTAACTGCAACACAACCGGACTCTAATTTTTCAGATCCAATATGAGCTTTATCCATAGAGTTTGTATATAAATAACTACATAATCCTAAGTCATTATCATTTGCTCTTTCAATTACTTCATCAAAAGTTTTAAAAGTTAAAATTGGAACTAATGGACCAAAAGGTTCTTCTTTCATTATTGTAAAATTATCTTTTACATCATCAAATACAGTTGGTTCATAATAATAGCCCTTATTAAAACCTGAAGGTCTTTGTCCACCCATTAATACTTTAGCTCCTTCTTTTTTAGTTGTTTCAACTAATTTTTCTATTTCTTCCAATCTTTTAGAGGTAGTTAAAGGTCCCAAATCAACACCTTCATCCATACCATTCCCAATTTTTAATTTTTTTGCTCTTTCTATAAAAGCATTAACAAACTCATCTTTTCTATTTTCTTGAATATAAAATCTATTGGGAGAAATACAGACTTGACCATTATTTCGAAATTTTCCAGTTATTGCTATATCAGCAACTTTATTCATATCTACATCCTCACATACTATAAAAGGAGAATGTCCACTAAGTTCCATTGTCACTCTTTGAACTTTGTCAGCAGCCTTTTTTAAAATTATTTTACCAACTCTTGTTGAGCCAGTGACTGAAACTTTTTTAATTATATCTGATTCCATTAATTCATTTGATACTTCTGCAGGATCACCTGATAAAAGATTTACCACACCATCTGGTACACCAGCTTCTTTACAAATATTTACTAATTCCATCACGGCCCCAGGTGTAATTACATCTGGTTTACATATAACAGAACAACCAGCAGCTAAAGAAGTAGAAATTTTTCTTGAAGCTAGAACTATTGGAAAATTCCAGGGAACTAAAGCAGCGACCACCCCAACAGGCTGATAATAAACATGGACTCTTGTATCTGGAAATCTACTTTGCTGCGTTTGACCATAAATCCTTTTTGTTTCTTCTGCATTCCATTCAAAAATATCAGCACCGCCACCAACTTCACCAACAGCTTCAGCAAGCGGTTTTCCCACTTCAAGCGTTAACCATTTAGCAAGTACATCTTTTTTTTCTCTCATTAGATCAGCAATCTTTCTTAATACATAAGCTCTTTGCCAAGGTGGAGTATTTTTCCAAATTTCCAAACCTTTTTCAGCAGACTTTAATGCTTTCTGAACTTCAATAGATGAAGCTTTTGAAGCTTTTCCTATCACTTCTTCTGTTGCAGGATTGATTACATCGTAAGTTTCTTTTTTTTCAGCTTGTTGCCATTTGCCATCAATGAATTGTCCAAATTTTTCGTACATAGAATTTATATTTAAGTTTACTTAATTAGGTTTTTTATTTTATAATTAATTATATATAAACATTATACTCAATCAAAGTTAAACTTAATTGATGAAAAAAATTACACTCACTTGTGCACATGCTATTGTTAAATATTTAATTGCTCAAAAAATATTAATAAATGGTAAAAAAGAACCTCTGTTTCCAGGAGTATTTGGAATTTTTGGCCACGGGAATGTAGCTTGCTTAGGACAAGCTTTAGAGGAAAACCAAAAAGAATTGCCTACATACAGAGGACACCATGAGCAAAATATGGCTCTGACAGGCATAGGTTATTCTAGAGCAAAGAGGAGGCAACAAATATTTGTAGCTACATCATCTGTAGGACCAGGTGCAACTAATATGGTAACAGCCGCAGCAGTAGCAATGAGTAATAGATTGCCAATTTTATTTTTACCAGGTGATACGTATGCAAATAGAATGCCAGATCCAGTCCTTCAACAAGTAGAACATTTTAATAATCCAGGAATTACAGCAAATGATGCATTTAAACCAGTAACAAGATATTTTGATAGAATAACAAGACCGGAACAAATCATACAATCATTTCCATCTGCAGTTCAAATGATGTTGGACCCAGCTGATTGTGGCCCAGCGTGTATTGCTTTAAGTCAAGATATTCAAGGACAAGTCTTTGATTATCCTGAGGAATTTTTTCAAGAAAGAATTCATACAATTAGAAGACCAAGACCTGATGATTTTCAAATAAAAGAGGCAGCAGAAAAAATCAAAAATTCAAAAAAACCGATTATAATTTCTGGTGGAGGAGTTTTTTACTCTGATGCCATGGAAAATTTAAGTAAATTTGCAATCAAACATAATATACCAGTCACACAAACTGTAATGGGTTATTCCACAATCAAAAAGGATCATTCACATTATGCGGGTCAAATAGGAGGATTAGGAGGAAAAAATACAAACAATCTTGCAAAAGAAACTGATCTTGCAATAGCCGTTGGAACAAAATTAGCAGATTTTACTACAGGCTCTTGGGCAAATTTTGAAAATGAAAATTTTAAATTGGTTTCAATCAATGTTTCTAGATTTGATGCAAATAAACATTTAGCTCAAGCTGTTGTAGGGGATGCTAAAGTTTCTTTAGACGAACTTTCTTTGGCACTTGGAAATTGGAAAGCAGAAGATGAATGGAATAATAAATCCCAAAAAGAATTACAGGAATGGGATAAGCATATAGATAAAGAGAGTGCCCCAACAAACCAGGAAATCCCAAGTTATGTTCAAGCAGTTGGTGCAATTTATAGAAATTCAGATCCAACAGATATTGCCGTTACAGCAGCAGGAGGTTTAGTTGGAGAAGTTGCGCAAGTATGGAGACCAAGAGAACTTAATACTCACGAAACAGAGTGGGGGTTTAGTTGTATGAGCTATGAAATTTCAGGTGCTCTTGGAATTAAAATGGCAAATCCTGAAAAAGATGTAATTTCTTTTGTTGGTGATGGTTCTTATTTGTTGAACAATACAGATATATACTCATCAGTAATTACTAAAAATAAATTAATTATAATTATTTGTGATAATGGAGGGTTTGCAGTAATTAACCGTCTTCAATTGTTTAAAGGTGGAAAAGAATATAATAATTTATTAAAAAGCTCTAAAACACCAGGTTTGGTTGATGTTGATTTTGCTAAACATGCTGAGAGCATGGGCGCTAAATCAGAACATGTAAATTCTATTTCCGAACTTGAGGAAGCATTTAAAAGAGCAAAAAAATCAGACGTAACTTACGTTATTTCAATCAAAACTCATGCTTACAAATGGATTGAGGGATCTGCTTTCTGGGATAGCCCAACATTGGAAAAGCCAATCACAGATGAAAACAAAGAAGCTTTAAAATTATACAAAGAGGGAAAAAATAAACAAAGACAGGGTGTTTAAATCCCATGACTAAAATTTTTAAAGTTGGCTTAATAGGATGTGGACATATATCTGAAACATATTTCCGAGCTGAGAAATATTTTAATAATATTAAAATTATAAAATGTGCGGATATAAATCATAATAATGCACTAAAATGTGCAAAAATTTATAAGATTAAAGCATTAACGGTCCAGCAATTATTAAAAGATAAAGAAATAGAAATAATACTTAATCTCACTATTCCAAAAGCACATTATAAAGTTGCCAAACAATCTTTGTTGAATGGTAAACATATTTATTCAGAAAAACCATTAGCAATTAACTTCAAAGATGGAAAAGAATTAATTAATTTAGCAAAAAAAAACAAACTTTATATTGGTAATGCACCTGACACATTTTTGGGAGCTGGAATACAAAAATCTAAAGAGTTATTAGAAAAAAAAATTATTGGTAAAATAATTTTGGGAAATGCAGTCTTTGCTTTTCCTGGAGTACAATCATACCATCCAAACCCAGAACCATGGTTTGCTAAAAAAGAAGGCGGCCCAGTTATAGACATGGGACCTTATTATTTAACTGCACTAGTAAATTTATTAGGACCAGCAAAAAAAGTTACCGGCAGTATAGTTAATGGAAAAAAAACAAGAACTATTGGAATAGGTCCAAAAAAGAATAAAAAATTTAAAGTAAAATGCCCAACTTCATATTTATCTACAATAACCTTTCATAATGGATCAGTTATTCATCTAACTCTTTCATTTGACGTCATTGCACATCAAAATAATCATATTGAGCTTTATGGAGATAAAGGATCTATGATAGTTCCAGATCCAAACATGTTTGGAGGTTCTGTTTTTGTATGTAAAAATTTAGGCAAACCTTGGAAAGAATATAAAACCAATAAACTACCTTTAGGTAGGATTAATATAAGATCACAAAGCTCAAGAGCAAACGAAAGTCCAACAAATGCAAATTATAGAGGTGCAGGATTATCTGAGATGGCTTTTTCTATGCTTAATAAAAAAAACAATATGTGTAACGGTGAGTTATCACTTCATGTACTAGATATAATAAAATCAATTATGCATGCATGTAAATCTGGAAAAGTAAAATTTATAAAAACAAGATGTAAAAAACCAAAAATTTTTAAAATTTCTGATATAAAACAAATACTCAATTAAGAAATTTTATGAAAAAATTAATAGTAATATCAGATCCATTTCCAAGAACTTTAGATTTAATATTTACCAAAAGTAAGTTAAAAGAATTAAGATCGAAATATAAAATTTTAACTGCTCCAAAAAATAATAAAAAAATATTTTATGAGAAAAATATTTCCTCAGCAACTTTTATTATGGGGCAACCAGACTTAGACAAAAAAATATTATCTAAGGCAAAGAAATTAAAAGCCATCATTAATGTTGAAAGTAACTTTATGAACAATATGGATTATAATTATTGTTTCAAAAATAAAATACACGTAATTGCAACATCCCCAGTTTTTTCAGTACCAGTTGCTGAATTAGCTTTAGGTATGACGTTATCTTTGTTAAGAAATATTCATGGTGCTCATATTGATTTTAAAAATAGAAAAGAAAAATATGGATTGGAAGGTAATTTAAATTCAACTTTATTATCTAATAAAAGAATTGGATTATTGGGTTTTGGAGATCTAGCAAGATCCCTAACCCCTTTATTATTGCCGTTTACTAAAGATATTAACGTTTATGATCCATGGATATCTAATCATAAAATTCAAAGTTTTGGCTTTAAGCCTATAAATTTAAATCAAATGTTTAAGACTTGTGAAATTATTTATGTTTTAGCAGCTGTAACTACAAAGAATAAAAATCTAATTGATAAAAAGTTATTAAATAAAATGAAATCAAATTCATTATTCATTTTAATGAGTAGAGCTGCAGTAGTTAATTTTAAAGATTTAATAAAAAGAGTTAAAAAAGGTGATGTTTTTGTAGCAACTGACGTTTTTCCAGAAGAGCCTGTGAGGAAAAATGACCCAATAAGAAAAGTAAAAAATATTTTATTTTCAGCACACAGAGCAGGAGCTTTAGAAAAAGCCTTTTTTGATATGGGAAATATTGTTTTGAAAGACATGGCCTTAATGTCAAAAAATTTACAACCTAAATTTTGTAAAAAGGCTCAAAGCAAAACTGTAGGTTTATTAGCATCAAAACCTGTTGCAATTAATTGATATTTTTATAATTTCTTAACTTATGTCAACATCCAATGAACTCCTTCTAGAAGCAAAAGGGATAACAAAATATTTTGGAACAATAACAGCTCTTGAAAACGTAAATCTAAAAGTGCACGCTGGTGAATGTTTAGGCGTAGTTGGGGACAATGGTGCAGGAAAATCTACATTGATGAAAGTTTTATCAGGGCTTTATAAACCTAGCTCTGGATCATTACACTTTCAAGGAAAAGAACAAGTTCTAAATAGTCCTAGAGACTCACAGATATTAGGTCTAGAAATGGTTTATCAAGATCTTGCTCTAGCAGGTAATTTACCTATAGGGGAAAATATATTTCTTGGAAGAGAGCCAACTAAAAAATTAGGATTTTTAAAATTCTTAGATTTTAAAAAAATAAAAGAACTTACAAATGCTCACTTAGATAAGTTAAAAATAAATGTAAAAAGTGCTGATCAAAAAGTAGAAGAACTATCTGGTGGACAAAGACAAGCGGTTGCTATTGCAAGATCTACGGCATTTAATGCCAAAGTTGTTATTATGGATGAACCTACAGCAGCTTTAGCAATTAAAGAAGTTGGAAAAGTATTAGATTTAATTAATGGTTTAAAAAAAACTGGTGTAGGAGTTATTGTAATTAGTCACAGGATGGATGATATATTTACAGTTTGTGATAGAGTTATGGCTCTATTTCAAGGAACTAATTTTGCAGAAGCTGAACTTAATAATACTTCAAGAGATGAAGTTATCGGCTGGATAATGGGGAAAAAATAATAATGGAAGATAAAAATAAAGAAAGCTTACACTTAAAATTAATTCCTTATTTTGAAAAATATGGAATTCTTCTTCTGTTAGTATTGATGATATTGGTAATGCATATCCTACAACCAGATGTATTTTTATCTTGGCGTAATGTAACTAATGTTTTTAAACAAATTTCATGGCAATCAATGTTAGCCTTAGGTGTTTTCATGGTAATTGTTACTGCCGGAATAGATTTGTCAGTTGGATCTATTATGATGTTATCACTTATGATTTTAGCCGTTGTTGCTAAAGCAGGGGCCCCTTGGTTTATAGTTGTGATGACACCATTGATAGCTGGCTTTTTATGTGGGTTATTTAATGGTTTGGGAATAACCCTATTAAGGATGCCCCATCCATTTATTATGACACTTGGAACACTCTATATTTTTAGGGGTGCAGGTAATTTAATTTCAGGCGGAACCCCTATTAGTGGATTTACAGATGAAGTTAGATATTTGGGTCATGGTAGGATTGATCTACAATGGTTAGGTTTAGAGAAATCTCAATATTTACCAGTTAGCTTAGTTTTAATTGCAATAGTTTATATAATTTTTTGGATTTTTCTTAATCATAGTAAAACTGGTAAGTGGATTTATGCAATAGGAGGAAATCCAAATGCTGCAAGAGCATCTGGTATCAATGTAAATAAAATTTTAGTAATTGTTTATTCTTTATGTGGTTTTTTATCCGGAATAGGTGCACTAATTTTAGCTGGTAGAACTGACTCTGGATATCCAAACGCAGGACTGCAGTCAGAGTTAGATGCTATTGCTGCATGCATTATTGGAGGAGCAAGCTTCTTTGGTGGAAGAGGAACCGTGCTAGGTGTTTTTGCAGGAGTGATGATTATGGGTATTTTAAGAAATGGATTGAACCTAATGGATGTAAGTTCTTTTTGGCAGCAGGTTTTAATTGGTTCAATAATAGTTTTGGCAGTTTACATTGATGTCTTAAGAAGAGATTTAGGAACTCGAAAATAATAGAATACACGTCCAAGTTGTTTCATAACCTATTAGAATTGTTCTTATTAACAGTTGAATTCCAATAAAAATTTAGTTTTAATTTCATTTTTAAAAACAACTAAGGGGAAATTAAATGAAGAACTTAACAAAAATTATTAGTGTTATAATTACTTCTGTTTTTCTATTAGCAAGTTTTTCAACAGGAGCGTTTGCTGGTAAAAAAATATTATTCAGCATTAAAGGACCTGGATCAGGTAATCCTTTCTGGGCATCTGTAGAAAAAGGAGCTAAAGAAGAAGCAGCTAAATTAGGTGTTGATCTTGTATTAGTAGCACCACCACAAGAAGGTGATGTTCAAGCACAGATTAACCAAGTAGAGGATCAACTTGCAAAAGGTGTTGATGCTATAGCATTAGCTCCAGGAGATCCAAATGCATTTGCTCCAATAGTAGATGATGCAATCAAAAGCGGAGTTCCTGTTGTATTTGTTGATACAAAAGGAATTAATGAAGGTGTAACTTTTATTGGAACTAATAATATGAATGGTGCAGAACTAGCGGCTAAGTTCATTTGTGATAAAACAGCAAAAGGTTCTGATGTTGCAATTTTAACTGGTATCGAATCACAATCTACAGCTTTACTAAGAAGAGATGGTGCAATTAAAGGATTCAAAAATTGTGGATTAAATATTGTAGCAACTCAAACTGCTGAGTGGGATACTGCAAAAGGTAGATCTGTAACAGAGTCAATTATCTTAAAAAATCCAAACATTAAAGCAATCTTTGCTTCTAACGACAACATGGGTTTAGGAGCGATGCAAGCTCTTAAAGATGCTGATATGAACAATGTAATCGTTGTAGGTTTCGATGCTACTCCAGATGCCGCAACAAGTATCTTAAAAGGTGAGATGACAGCAACAATTGCTCAGTTTTCTTACAACATGGGTGCATACGGAGTTAAATATGCGCTAGAATTAGCTAATGGTGGAAGTATTGATCCAAATATTGATACTGGAACACAATTAGTAACAAAAGAAAACGCTAACGAGTTTAAATAATCGTTATTAAAATTTAATTAAAAAGGGTGGAATTTAATTCCACCCTTTTTTTTTATGTAATATAATCTTTTAATGTTAATAAATATTAATCCAGTTTTAAGTCCTGAATTATTATTTCATCTAAGATCCATGGGTCATGGAGAAAAATTAATTTTAGCAGATGCAAATTTTCCTGCTAACACATCTAATGACAAAGTAATAAGATTAGATGGGGTTGGGATTAAAGAGGCAGCCTCAGCAATCCTTTCAGTTTTTCCTCTTGATAGTTTTATTGTTACACAAGGTGGATCTCCAGCTTTGAGAATGGAAGTGGATGATCAACCAGATGAATTAACTGAGACACATAAGGAATTTATTGATGTAGTTAAAAATGTTTCTGGGGAAAATTGGAAAGTTGGTTCAATATCTAGGAAAAATTTTTATGAAGAAGCAAAAAAAGCATACTGCATAGTTACAACTACAGATGCTAGACCTTTTGGATGTTTTGTTTTAACTAAAGGTGTAATTTTACCAGACGGCAAGGTTTGGTCATAAAATTTAATTAATGAAATCTATTTCTATATTAGGAGTTTTTGTAGCAGATTTATGTTTTATTGGAGATAAAATTCCCAACAAAGGTCAAACAATTTTAGGAAAAAAACACGTAGTAGGTCCAGGAGGAAAAGGATCAAATCAAGCGATTGCAGCTGCTAGACTGAATGGAGAAGTTAGTTTTATCACCAAAGTTGGTAAAGATAGTCATTCTGAAATGGCATTTAATCTTTATAAGGAAGCTGGAGTAAAAACTCATTCAATTATTCAAGATGAAAAACTTTTTACAGGAGTTGCTGGTATCATGATCGATAAAGATGGAAACAATGCAATCAATGTTATTTCTGGAGCCGCTGAACATCTAGTTGCTGAAGATATAGATAATACAATTGAAACAATTAAAAATTCAGAAATATTTTTGACACAAATGGAAACTCCTGATGAAATTACTATTTACGCATTAAAAAAAGCAAAAGAACATAAATGTATAACTATTTTAAATCCTGCCCCAGCACGTAAAATCGATGAGGATAATTTTAAATTAATAGATTTTTTTACACCTAATGAAACAGAAGCTGAATTTTATTTAAATAAAAATATAAAAACAGATACAGATATAAAAAATGCAGCTAGTGAATTTTTAAAAAAAGGTATTAAAAATGTTATTATTACCCTTGGAGAGAAAGGTATATATTTTGCAAATACTAAAGAAAACTTTTTCTTAGAAGCATATAATCTAAAACAAGCTGTTATTGATACAACAGGAGCAGGAGACGCATTTAATGGAGCTTTTGCTGTCGGTTTAGCAAATGATCTAGATATAAAAGAAGCCTTAACATTCGCAAATAAAGTTGCAGGTATTTCAACGACAAGATTAGGTGCTGCTTCTTCTATGCCTTTTGCAAAAGAACTAACAGATAATTAAGTTTAATTCTTTTTATTTTTAGCCATCGATAATGCAATTTTAAAAGAATTTAAAATTGGATCTAAATTAGCTTCATTTTTTCCTGCAATAGCAAATGCTGATCCATGAGCAGTAGTAGTAACAGGCACAGTTAAACCACCTTGAACTGTTACCCCTCTATCAAAACCAAATGCTTTTAGACCTGATTGCAATGCATCATGATACATCCCCACCATACAATCATGATTTTTATTTTTGTAAGCTACTACAAAAGATGTATCGCATGGCAATGGACCATCAACATTGTAGCCAAGTTTTTTTGCTTCCTCAATTGCAGGAATAATTTCATCTTTTTCTTCTGTACCAAACTCTGCGTGTGGATTAAGTGCTTGAATAGCAATTCGAGGATTTTTTACACCATTTAACTCCATAACTTCATTGATTAATCTTATTGGCTTCATAATATTTTCTTTAGTTATGTGTTGAGCCACCTCTTTTATTGGAATATGTGAGGTTACTCTCGCTGTCCAAAAATTATCAATTACATTAAACTCACAACAAAAACTATTTACTTCAAGTTTTTCAGCCATCAATTGTAATTCGTCTGAATATTTGTTTCCCCCAAGTTTTAAACTTGTTTTGTTCATTGGTGCAAAATTAATTGCATCTATTTTTTTTTCTTTAGCAAGAGTTAATGCTAAATCTAATGCTTCCAATACACTTTCACCAGATTCTTTTGATGGTTCTGCTAATACATATTTATGATTTTTTCCTTTAGAAATATCTAGCAAAAATCTATTTGATTTATTGAAATCAATTTCATCAAAATTTTCAACTATGTCTACATCATGGGAAATACCAGTAATTTTATTTCCATTTTCAAATACTTGCCTTTCACCAATGATCACTATGTTGGCTTTTTTTGTCATTTCATCCTTTAAAAGTTTTGAAATTAACTCTGGGCCTAT
>CACNXU010000020.1 GCA_902624585.1 uncultured Pelagibacteraceae bacterium
ATGAAAAAGGAAGAAATACCTTCCAACCTAGTCTCATAAGCTGGTCATATCTATATCTTGGAACAATAGCTTTAACTAAAGCAAATAAGAAAAAATAAAAGTAGGATTTTTAATACCAGCCATAATGCTGCAGGTACTAATGTGAATGGATAAATTTCTATAGGTGATAACCAGCCTCCTAAAAAAAGTATAGCGCCCATAGCGCACATTAATAAAATATTTGCGTATTCTCCTAACCAAAACATTGCATACATCATGCCAGAATATTCTGTTTGATATCCAGCAACTAATTCTGCCTCTGCCTCTGGTAAGTCAAAAGGAGGTCTATTAGTTTCAGCAAGAGCTGAAATAAAAAATATAACAAACATTGGAAATAAGGGTATTACAAACCATAAATTTTGCTGAGCGATAACAATATCATTCAGGTTAAGTGACCCAACACATAAAAGTACATTTATTATTATTACTCCAATAGATACCTCATATGATACCATTTGAGCAGCAGAACGAATTGCGCCTAAAAAAGGATATTTGGAGTTAGATGCCCAACCCCCCATTATTATTCCGTAAACTCCTAAGGATGAAACTGCAAATAAATAAAGGATTCCAACATTAATATCTGCTAATACTTGCGTTGCACCAAAAGGTATAACTGCCCAAGCTATTAAAGCTAATGTCATCGTCACTATTGGAGCTAATATAAATATTACTTTATTTGAACTTGAAGGGATAATCATTTCTTTAAAGATATATTTTAAAGCGTCAGCTAAAGATTGTAATAATCCAAAAGGGCCAACAACATTTGGTCCTTGCCGTTTTTGAACAAAAGCCCAAACTCTTCTATCGAGCCAAACAATCCTTGTATATTTTGCAAAAATATAAAAGAGGAGCTTCATTTTGAGAACCAATTAGCTTATTCATCAATAGATAGTTATCCTGTTTCGGAATTTCATAGCCTTATAGTACCTAAAAGACATGTTGAGACATATTTTGAGCTTACTTATGAAGAAATTCAGGCTTGCAATGAGTTAATTTTAAAAACCAAAGAAAAAATTTTAAAACAAGATTCCAGGGTAAAAGGCTTCAATATAGGTACAAATGCTGGAAGAGTAGCAGGCCAGTCTATTATGCACTGTCATATTCATTTAATCCCAAGAAGAGAAGGGGATGTAGAGGATCCACAAGGAGGTGTTCGGTCTGTGATCCCAAAAAAACAACATTACAAAAGAAAGTAAATATTTTTTCAGTTGTTATTAAAGACAAATTTATCAATAGTTTTTGTTGATCTGATAGGTTATGTAGAATAGAAACTTTGAAATTATTCTAAAATAATTTAACATAAGGGTAAAATGTTAGAAACAAATCCATTTTCAGTACTATCTGAAGTTGTTCCAACAGTAGTCATGCAAGGTTTCATAATTGCTATGGTGCTTTTAATTGCATTTGGAACAATCATTCAAATGATACATCATAAAAATTTGACTTATTTCTTTAACAATGCAAAAAAAGCAAAACTCCAGGCAACAAGAGAGGTTGGAGCTGTTGAAAAAGCAAAAATTTTAGCAAAGACAACAGTTTATGACATTGGAACCACATCCGAGTTAGGTTTTGGAAAAAGAAGGTTAGCACACGTTCTAGGTATGTATGGAACAATAATTTTTTGGATTTCATCAGCAATATTAGTATTTTGTTATACAGGTACAGACAAATCTACTTCGTCATTATGGTCAGTGTTATGGCACTTAGGTGCTATTCTTACATGCGTTGGAGGATTTTGGTTTTGGTTTTTTTTAAGAGTAGATGTTTCAGCTGAGGCACATCCCTGGTATAGAATTATTAAAGCTGATTTATTTGTGTTAGCATTATTGGCTTGTTCAGTATTTGGATTAGCATGGTCTTATACTCAATTTAATGGTCAGGTGGGTTTATCAATATTATTTTTTGCTTTATTTGTAGTTTCAAATTTAGTTTTATTTGGTGGAGTTTATTGGTCAAAATTTGCTCATATGTTTTATAAACCTGGAGCAGCAATACAAAAAAATTTAGCAGAAGCAGACGGTTCTAGAGATAATTTGCCTCCTCCTGCAGATGCACCTGAACAATTTGGTTTAGGAATAAAAAGAGAAGAGCCAAAACACTATTAATATGATAAGTAAGAAAGGGTAAAATTATATTATGTCAACTTTTGTATATATGACTAGATGCGATGGCTGTGGCCATTGTGTAGATATTTGTCCATCAGATATTATGCACATTGATGAAAATATAAGACGTGCAAAAAATATAGAACCTAATTTTTGTTGGGAATGTTACTCGTGTGTTAAAGCATGCCCAAATCATGCAATTGACGTTAGGGGTTATGCAGATTTTGCTCCTATGGGACATAGTGTAAGAGTAAGACGAGAAGAGGAAAAAGGAACTATATCTTGGAAAATAAAATTTAGAAATGGAACTACAAAAGACTTTGTTTCACCAATAACAACAAAACCATGGGGAAAGTTTATTCCTAAACTTGCAGATGGTGAAAAAATTAAACAAGGAGAATTAAATTCACAAAGATTATATACGGAACCAGAAGGTCTCAATATAGATGGTGAGCTACCAAGTGTACCAAAAAATTCATTTAAAAAAGGTGTTTACTATTAATGGCTAAACACAAAACTCATTACGAAGATTGTGATGTACTAGTTGTAGGTGGAGGTATGGCTGGTACTGGTGCAACTTTCGAAGCAAGGCACTGGGGTAGAGATATGAAAATTGTTTGTGTTGAAAAAGCAAATATAGATAGGAGTGGTGCAGTCGCTCAAGGTCTTTATGCAATTAATTGTTACATGGGTATGCAGTGGGGTGAAAATCAACCTGAGGATCATGTGAGATATGCGAGAAATGATTTGATGGGAATGGTTAGAGAAGATTTAGGGTATGACATGGCTCGTCATGTAGACTCAACTGTCCATATGTTTGATGAATGGGGTCTTCCAATGATGAAAAATGAGGAGACAGGAAGGTATTTAAGAGAAGGTAAGTGGCAGATAATGATTCACGGTGAAAGTTATAAACCAATTGTTGCTGAAGCAGCAAAAAAATCTGCAGATAAAATTTACAATAGAATTATGATTACTCATCTTTTAATGGACGAAGCTCAAGAAAATAGAGTTGGTGGTGCTGTTGGATTTAATATGAGAACAGGTGATTTTCATGTATTTAGAGCAAAAGCTGTTATAGTTGCTGCTGGTGGAGCTTCTCACATATTTAAACCAAGAGCTGTCGGTGAAGGTATGGGAAGAACTTGGTATGCTCCATGGAGTAATGGCTCAGCTTATGCATTACCGATTGCAGCTGGTGCCAAGATGACACAAATGGAAAATAGAATTGTGTTATGTAGATTTAAAGATGGATACGGACCTGTTGGAGCTTATTTTTTACATTTGAAAACATATACACAAAATGCGAATGGTGAAAACTATGAGAAGAAATGGTATGAACAGACTAAAGAATTAGTTGGTGAATATATAGACCACCATCCAACACCAACATGTTTAAGAAATCATGCATTTATTCAAGAAACAATGGCAGGTGGTGGACCAATTCATATGGTTACTACTGAGGCATTTCAAGACCCGCATTTGGAAACTGTTGGATGGGAAAACTTTTTAGGAATGACTGTAGGTCAAGCTGTAGTTTGGGCATCTCAAAATATTGATCCCAAATATACAAACCCTGAATTAACAACATCTGAGCCATATGTGATGGGATCTCATGCAACTTGCTCGGGTGCATGGGTAAGTGGACCAGAAGACTTATCTCCACCTGAATATTTCTGGGGGTATAATAGAATGCTTACCATTGATGGTTTATTTGGAGCAGGTGATACTGTAGGTGGAAGTGCTCACAAATTTTCATCAGGCTCATTTACTGAGGGTAGATTAGCAGCAAAAGCAGCAGTAAAATATATTGAGGATAAAAAAGCAGAGGGTTTAAAGGTTTCTGATAAACAATGTGAAGATTTTAAAGTTAAGGTTTACAAACCTTTGGAAAATTACACAGTCGCTCAAAATGAAATTACAGGAGGAACTGTATCTCCAAGCTACATTTCGCCGATCCAAGGTTTACAACGTTTGCAAAGAATTATGGATGAATATGTTGGTGGAATTGCTACAAATTATATGACTAACGCTAATATGCTTAAAAGAGGTTTGGAGTTATTAGCTTGGCTAGAGGAAGATCTTGAACATGTAGGAGCTGAGGATTACCACCAGTTGATGAGAGCATGGGAGCTTAAACATAGAGCTTTGACATCTCAGTGTGTAACAGAGCATACTATGTTTAGAGAAGAAACTAGATGGCCAGGTTATTATTATAGAGGCGATCACATGAAACTTGATGATGATAATTGGCATTGTTTAACAGTTTCAAGAAGAGATCCTAAAACAGGTAAATTTAGTATGGAGAAAGTCCCTGTCTACCATATAGTAGATGAGAACGAAAAGAAAAAAGCTTCATAATAAATACGCAAATTAAATCAAATGAATATCTTATCTAAAACAGATGATGAAATATTTGAATTAGCTAAACCTATTTGGGATAATTTAGTTAAATCATCTAATCTTAAAGATTATGGTGGATTTACAAGAGATTTTTCTACTCAGATGCTCTTTGGTGCTAATGAAGTAGAGCTTGGTAAACAGTGGGCTAATAATAAGCTAATTACTAATCTTAAAGAGACTTTTGAACCATTCGGATGCCTTAGGAGAGGTGACCATATAACTGTTCTAATTAAACAGACAAATAAAGAGATACCAGGCGAGTTTCTTGGAAGATTGGTCTTGGGGGTTGAGGATGATGTTGTTAAAGTTTTTGGAGCCACTATTTATTAAACAAAAAAAATTACTTAATAACAAATAATTGTTTGACAATTAGCTCTGTGGGTGTATTGACGAAGTAGATGCAGTTATCTAGGGTAAAAATATTAAATAAACTATTTAATCTTAAAACAAGTTTTTTAAAAATAGGAATAATTATTGGCCTTTCCGCATATTGGGGGGTTATATTGCTTGGTACTTTTATTTCTTTTAACTGAGTTGGTTTAAACAACATGAAGTTTGATTATGGATGTATTCTTACCAATTGCACAGGTTTTTGTTAATCCAATAGAAATATTATTATTAAGTGCTATTGTTGGAGTTCTCTCAGGTTTATTTGGTGTAGGTGGTGGTTTTTTAATGACGCCTTTTTTAATTTTTTTAGGCATTCCTCCTGCATATGCAGTTGCAAATGAGGCAAATAATATTTTAGCTACTTCAGTTTCAGGATCAACAACCCATTATTTAAAAAATACTTTGGATTATAAGATGGGATCTATGATTGTTATTGGGGGAGTAATTGGTACTTCTTTAGGAATTTATATTTTTACGTATTTTAAAGGTATAGGAAAAATTGATACAGTTATCTCTCTAGCTTATATGTATATATTAGCAATAATTGGAACTTTAATGTTAGTTGAAAGTTTAGGTGAAATAGATAAAGCAAAAAGAAACGTTGTGGTTAAAAAAAAATTACACGTTCATTATTGGATACATGGTCTTCCATTAAGAATGAGATTTCCAAAGTCAAAATTGTATGAAAGTATTTTTACTCCAATTATTATTGGACTATTAGTTGGTTTTATTGCAGCAATTATGGGAATTGGAGGAGCGTTTATTTTAGTACCGGCAATGATTTATATAATTAAGATGCCTACAAAATTAGTTCCCGGCACATCCTTGTTCGTAACAATTTTTGTAAGCGTGGTCGTTACATTTCTACATTCATTTAATTATGGATCTATAGACCTATTATTAGTTCTAATGTTAGTTGTAGGATCAATTATTGGAGTTCAGGTAGGCCAAAAATTAGGAGAAAGCATTGATAGTTCTGGTTTAAGAGCTTTATTAGCAATTTTGTTACTGATAGTAGGTATTGCGATAGCATATGATACATTTTTTGCAGATCAGAGTATTAATGGAGATATAGATGTAACTAGTAAAAATCTAAATTTCTTCTCTAAATTTATAATTGATTTTTCAAAAGAGATGCCTTTCTTCTATGGATTATTTACGATTATGTTTGCAATTACTTTAGGTGTTGGAGCAGCATTTATTAGACGTTTTATTTCAAATTTAAGAAAAAAATTATTAGTAAAATCTTAAATAAAAAAATTTTTTAGAGTTTCTATATATATTAAGCTAATAATCCCAACTGTCACCGCTGCAATTAAACCAACTACAAACGGTTTATATCCCATTGATTTAAGCTCATTTAGATTAATTGAAATCCCAACAGCTGCCATTGCCATCGTTAAAAATATAGTTGCTAAAATTTTTAAATATTCAATAAATTTGGACCAAGTGTAAAAATTGTCTGTTCCGATCGAAAAAAATTGATCTCCTAAATTTCTTAAAATTATCATACCTATGAAACCAATTACAAAATATGGAAAAATGTTTAAAATCGAGTATTTTTGCTCCTTAATTTCACCTCTATTGTATAGGAAAGCAAATAAAGGAATTAGTATTACTAAAAAAGTATTTCTAATTAATTTTGTTACTGTTGCAACATTTAAAGTTTCAGGATTATTAAATTGTTGATCGTAAATTAATCCTGCAGCAGCAACCTGAGAAGTTTCATGAATAGAAGTTCCTAAAAACAAACCAGCTTTCAAAGCATTATTTTCAAAAAACCATTCTGCAAAATAAGGATAAATCAACATGGCTATCACCCCAAATAATGTAATATTAGCTATAGCGTAGGCAACTTCTGTTTTTTTCGCTTTAATCACTGGAGCTGTTGCAACAATTGCTGTAGCCCCACAAACACTAGTGCCAATGGCAATTAAATAAGACATTTTTGATGATATTGAAACTTTTTTAATTAGAAGTTTAATTAGTATTAATACTCCTAAAATACAAAATATAACTAGAGGTATTGCAACAGAGCCAAACCTTATAAAATCAGCAAAACTTAATCTAATACCTAAAAAAATTATTCCTAACTTTAAAATATATTGTTGAGTAAAATCTAAACCAATCATCATACCTGGTCTTGGTGTGAAGGCATTTCCCATTAATATTCCAAGCAGTATTGCAATTAGTACAGTTGAAATTGGACTTTTTTCAGTTCCAAAAATTTCTATTGCAATAACGTTGTTAATACCCTGGGAGAACAAACAAAATATTAAAGCTAAAATAAGACCTGGAGCAATTGATTTTAGAGATTGTAAATTATTAATCACGGAAATTTTTATGCACTTCTATAGAGTTTAGTCATAACAAATTCTTTATGACCTAAAGCTTCTGCACAAGTTAATCTTCCGTTAGCTACCCTTAAAGTTGTTTTGATTAATTCATCTCCTGCCTCTGACATATTCATTTCTCTTGAAAGTAACTTAGATACATCGCAATCCACATGTTCACTCATACTTTTTGCAGTAAGTGGATTTGCTGTCAATTTCACAACCGGTTCAATTGGATTTCCAACAATATTTCCTTGTCCGGTGGGAAATAAATGAATATTAAATCCACCTGCTGCTTGAAGTGTAATACATTCTGCAGCGGCAGATGACGTATCCATAAAATATAAACCTGGACCTTTTTTTGGTTCCTCAGCTGGTTCAAGAACATCTATAAATTTTAAATTTCCAATTTTTTGAAAATTTCCGAATGCTTTTTCTTCAATTGTAGTTAGTCCACCAGCTATATTACCAGCTGTTGGTTGACTTTCTGATAGATCGTCTGTTGCTTCTTTTAAAATAAAATCGTTATAGTCACTCCAAGTTTTCATAAACTTTGCTGAAGCTTCTTGCGTTGCTCCTCTTGTTGCACAAACTTCCTCAGCACCCGTAAGTTCAGATGTTTCTCCAAAGCACAAATGAACTCCGTGAGGTTCAAGTTTTTCCATTAAATTTCCTACAGTTGGATTTGAAGCCAATCCAGATGTTGTATCGGACTCACCACATTTTACTGATATCCATAAATCACTCATAGGACATTCTTCTCTTTGAATTTCAGATGCCCATTGAGAAAATTCTTGTGCTTTTTTTGAAGCTTTCATAACAGTTCCAATATCACCTGTTCTTTCAATATGAAATCCCTCCACAGGTTTACCTGTCTTGGCAATACCATCAACTATTCTTTTGGTCCATTTTGGTTCTATTCCAATTACAATAACTGCTGCAACGTTAGGATTACTTCCAGTTCCAATCATTGTTCTAAAATGAAGTTCTAAATCTGCCCCAAATTGAAGCCTACCGTAAGAATGTGGTAAAGCTATCGTCCCTTTAATATTGTTAGCGACTGCTTCAGCACATGCATTTGAAATATCATCTACAGGAAGTATGATAACATGATTTCGCGTGCCAGCTCTACCGTTTTCTCTTTTATAACCTAAAAAACTCTTTGGTATTTCCATGTTGCTACCATTTCTTTGTTTTTACATTATGAACATGTACATGTTCACCTTTTTTAATTGATTTTATAACTTTACCTATATCGTGACCATACTTTAAAATAGTATCACCTTCTTTAAGGTCTGCCATAGCAATTTTGTGACCTAATGGTATTTCATCTACGGATTGAATATTTGTTGAGCTATCATCCTCCATTATCCAGCAAGAACAGTCTTGTTTTGGAGTAATTTTTTCAATAACAACTACACCCACATTATCTTTTTTGTCATGAATTATAATATCTGTTGTCATATCGTGTCGAATTGTTTGTTTGAATTTTGTAAAATCTTATATATTAATCGCACAAATTAACAAACTAATTTTATATATAGTTTATATTACATTAAAAAGAGGTTCTAGTTTTATGACAAAAATGACAACTGAAGAAGCTTTTGTTAAAGTTTTACAAATGCATGGTATTGAACACGCCTTTGGAATAATTGGATCAGCCTTCATGCCGATTTCAGATATTTTTCCAGATGCAGGCATCACCTTTTGGGATGTTGCTCATGAGACTAATGGAGGTTTGATTGCAGATGGTTACACACGGTCCACTGGAAAGATGTCAATGGTTATTGCTCAAAATGGACCAGGAATTACAGGATTAGTTACGCCTATTAAAACAGCATATTGGAATCATACTCCTCTTCTTTTAGTTACACCTCAAGCTGCAAATAAAACTATGGGTCAAGGAGGATTTCAAGAAGTAGAGCAAATGAATTTATTTAAAGACATGGTTTGTTATCAAGAAGAGGTACGAGATCCATCAAGAATGGCTGAAGTACTAAATAGAGTTATAGAAAAGGCTATAAGAGGATCTGCACCTGCGCAGATAAATGTTCCAAGAGATTATTGGTGCCAAGTAATTGATATAGATCTTCCTCCAATTGTAAGACTCGAAAGACAAGGAGGAGGAAATGATGCTGTAGCTAAAGCAGCTGACTTATTATCTAAAGCTAAGTTTCCAGTAATATTATCTGGAGCAGGTGTTGTTATTGGAGGAGCTATAGAAGCTACAAAAAAACTTGCAGAAAAATTAGATTCACCCGTTTGTTCAGGTTACCAACATAATGACAGTTTCCCAGGAAGCCATCCTTTGGCTGTTGGTCCTCTAGGATATAATGGATCAAAAGCTGCAATGGAATTAATTTCAAAAGCTGATGTCGTATTAGCTTTAGGAACAAGATTAAATCCTTTTTCTACTTTACCTGGTTATGGAATTGATTATTGGCCAAAGAGTGCAAACATTATTCAAGTTGATATTAATCCTGACAGAATAGGTTTAACTAAAAAAGTTACTGTAGGAATAAGTGGTGATGCAAAATTAGTTGCTGAACAAATTTTAGAAAAATTATCTTCAAACGCTGGTGATACTGATAGACAGGCTAGAAAAGATTTAATTCATCAAACTAAATCAGCTTGGTTACAAAAACTTTCAAGTTTAGATCATGAAGATGATGATGAAGGAACAGTTTGGAATAAAGAAGCTAGAGAAAGAGATGCGGATAGAATGTCACCAAGACAAGCTTGGAGAGCAATTCAAGCAGGAATGCCTGATGATGTAATTATATCAAGTGATATCGGAAACAATTGTGCGATAGGTAATGCTTACCCTACATTCGAAAAGCCAAGAAAATATTTAGCACCAGGTTTATTTGGTCCTTGTGGTTATGGTTTCCCGTCAATATTGGGAGCAAAAATTGGCTGTCCTGATACCCCTGTTATCGGATTTGCTGGTGATGGTGCTTTTGGTATCAGTATGAATGAAATGAGCTCATGCGCAAGAGAAGAATGGCCAGCTATTTCTATGGTGATATTTAGAAATTATCAATGGGGTGCAGAAAAAAGAAATACGACACTTTGGTTTGATAACAATTTTGTTGGTACTGAGTTAGATCCAGAGTTAAGTTACGCTAAAGTTGCTGATGCTTGTGGTTTAAAAGGTGTAACTGTTAGAACAATGGAAGAAACTACAAATGCAATCAAACAATCTTGTGAAGATCAAAAGAAAGGAATTACAACATTTATCGAAGTAATTCTTAACCAAGAGCTTGGAGAACCATTTAGAAGAGATGCAATGAAAAAACCTGTAAGAGTTGCAGGTATAAATAAAAAGGACATGAAGCCTCAAAAATCTTTAAATGGATGATATAAAAATAAGTTCTAATCGAAGTTTTGGAATTGTTTTTTTTGTAGTTTTTTTGCTTATTACTTTATATCCCTTAATTTATAGTCAAGATATAAGAGTATGGTCAGCAATAATTTCTATAATCTTCTTAGTCCTAGGTTTATTAAATTCTAAAATTTTAACTCCTTTAAACAAACTTTGGTTTAAATTTGGAATATTTCTTGGGAAAATAATATCTCCAATAATTATGGGAATGATCTTTTTTTTAGTAGTAACACCTATAGGTTTATTAATGAGATTATTAGGAAAAGACTTAATAAATTTGAAATATAATAATAATAAATCTTATTGGATTGAAAAAAAAGGTCCAAAAAGTAAAATGAAAAATCAATTTTAATATGAGTTTTATCAAAGAATTTTGGGAATTTTTGAAAGTAAGAAAAAAATATTGGCTTTTACCAATTATAATCGTTTTAGTCTTATTTGGAGGTTTAATTGTTTTAACTCAAGGTTCAGCAGTAGCTCCATTTATATACACAATTTTTTAAAGTGAGTTCAATTTTAGGTATTTCAGCTTTTTATCATGATAGTGCCGCTTGTATTTTGGTAGATGGGAAAATTGTTGCGGCAGCACAAGAGGAGAGATTTACTAGAAAAAAACATGATGCAAACTATCCTTATAATGCAATTGAGTTTGTTTTAAAATTTTCAAATTTAAAGTTAAGTGAAGTAGACCAAATAGTTTTTTTTGAAAAACCATTTTTAAAATTTGAAAGATTATTAGAAACTTATGTAGCTTTTGCACCTAAAGGTTTTGTCTCTTTTGCAAAAGCTATGCCTTTATGGATTAAAGAAAAGCTTTTTCAAAAAAATCTTTTATTTAATAAACTTAAGCAACATGATGAAAATTATAACTCTGATGAAAATATTTTTTTTTCAGATCATCATTTAAGTCATGCAGCGAGTGCTTTTTTTCCATCACCTTTTAATGAAGCGGTTATTTTAACTGCAGATGGCGTAGGTGAGTGGGCGACAACTACAGTTGCAGTAGGAAAAAATGAAACTTTAGAAATTAAAAAAGAAATTCATTTTCCTCATTCACTTGGATTACTTTATTCAGCATTTACGTATTATACAGGTTTTAAAGTAAACAGTGGTGAATATAAATTGATGGGTTTAGCTCCATACGGAACTCCTATTTATGAGGATAAAGTAAAACAATTATTTGATTTAAAAGAAGATGGTACTTTTAGACTAGATCAAAAATATTTTAATTATGCAACTGGACTTACGATGATAAATGAAAAATTTAATAGTTTATTTGGTCAAAAACCTCGTAATCCAAAGAATGAAGAAATAACTCAATTTCATATGGATATTGCATCATCAATTCAAAAAGTTACCGAAGAAATTATGATTAAGTTGGCAAAATCTATTCGAGAGGAATATGGAATTAGAAACTTATGTTTAGCCGGAGGTGTAGCGTTAAATTGTGTTGCAAATGGAAAAATTCTTAAAGAAAAAATTTTTGATAATATTTGGATCCAACCTGCTGCCGGTGATGCAGGAGGTTCTTTAGGTGCGGCTTTAGCATTGTGGCATATTGATCTTGGACACAAAAGAACAGTAAACTCAAATGATGATATGAAAGGCTCATATTTAGGAAATAAATTCAGTCAAGATGATATTGAAAAAGATTTGAAAGACATGGGTGCTAATTTTGAAACGTTAAGCTATGAACATTTGATTAATAAAACTGCAGAATTTTTATCAAATGAAAAAGCTATAGGATGGTTCCAAGGTAGAATGGAATTTGGTCCTAGAGCCCTAGGAGGAAGATCAATTTTAGCAGATCCCAGATCTAACAAGATGCAAAAAAATTTAAATCTAAAGATTAAATATAGAGAAAGTTTTAGACCTTTTGCACCTTCAGTTTTGAGAGAAGATTTATCTGACTGGTTTGAGATGAATGTGGATAGTCCATATATGTTATTAGTAGCAAATATAAATTCAAATAAAAAAATTGAAATTAATGATGAACAAAAAAATCTTTTTGGTATAGATAAATTAAATATTAAGAGGTCAAAAATTCCCGCTGTAACCCATGTTGATTATTCAGCTAGAATTCAAACAGTTACAAAAAGTACAAATAATCGTTACTATGATTTAATTTCAAAGTTTAAGGAAAAAACTGGCTGTCCAGTAATAGTGAATACTTCTTTCAATGTAAGAGGTGAACCAATTGTGAATACACCAATAGATGCTTTTAATTGTTTTATGGGAACAGATCTAGATTACTTGGTAATAGGAAACTGCATTTTAGATAAAAAAAAACAAGATCCTAAGTTAAAAAAAAACTATTTATATAAGTTTTTATTGGACTAAAACTTAAAATAAAAATTATAGATCAATATAATTTAATAATTAATTAAATTTTTAATTAATATTTTTGACAATTTTTTATGACCTTCAGCACTAAAGTGCCTCATTATTTTTGCTGGAAAAAAACTCAAAGGATCACCATAATCTTTCATTTCTTGATATAAGTCTATGTATTTAATATTTTTTCTATTTAAGATTGTTATTATTTTTTCATAATTATCTTGGTACGTATTTCCTACATAAAAATGTTCTCTCGCAGGTATATAAATAAAAGTAAATGAAGAGTTATTTTTAGTTGCCAACACTTTATATAAATCCAGTATTTCTTCTAGTACATTAAAATTTTCAGAGCTATAAGCGTAAATTTCTTTTTTATTATTTAACAAGCCTATTCTTTTTCTAATAGTATTCATTTTTATTATTTCATTGTAATAGTAATTAATTTTATTAAGTAAATTATCTTCCTCTATAAGTTTATTTTGCTGTGAAACCTTATCCTTAACAATATTATCTTTCTTTTCGTTTAAGCTAATTAGATTTTGAGAAAAATTTCCAGTTAAATATTTTTTTAATTTTTTATTTTTTTTTTCTTCTACTTCATATTCAAAAAAATCGTTACCTTCATAAAAACAAAAAATTATATTTGAATTTTGAATATGATTTCCATACTCTATATAAGTTGCTAAAGAGAGGAGCAATCCATTTCCACCATAAGCAAGATTTAAGGCTGTAAAATTTTTATTTTCATTAATAATACTTACAAAATTTTCATTTTGATAAACTGCACTTCCTTGTGTCATACTATCTCCCAAAAAAATTACTTTATTATTTTTTGCGTTAATTATTTTAATATGTTGTTCTTTTTTATTATTAAAACCATATTCATCTGATAAATATGTACCCCAATAATTGTTTTCATTTGCTGTTACTGTCATAACATTTGACAAACCTGAAAGTGGAAGAATTTCAAGATTATTTTTTAAAT
>CACNXU010000021.1 GCA_902624585.1 uncultured Pelagibacteraceae bacterium
AAGCACAATCAGATAATAAAATGGTTTTTAATCCTAGAAATGTTCCTAATCGTCCGGGTTTAATAAAATTTTTTGACAAAATAGAGGACAAAATGGGTGTAGCTGAAAAAGGAATTGAAATAAATTTAAGCTATTCCGATGTAGGAGATAAGTTAGATTGGAGTAGATTGGGAGAGCCTGGTTTTGCTCAAAGATTTAATATTATGGAGCCATATAAGCACACAACAAAAAAAGGAAAAACAAAATGGTATAGAGTTGGTTATTTTATTCCTGAAGATACTAGAACTGATAAACATACATTGACTATATTTGATTTTAAAAAATTATATGGAAAAGGAGAGAAAACACCTGATGCGACTTTTAGATTTACAAATAACGAATTATCATGGCAATTTAATTCAACAAAATACATAGTGGAAAAAAATGAAACAGGTGACGAACAATTTTTCTTTGAAAGCTATATTGTTAATTTTGATCCACTTTTTTCTCCTTTAAAAGGTAAATGGGTAAATGTTTTGTTAAATGCAAAATGGGCCAAAGATGGTTTTTTACATCTGTGGATAGATGGAAAACTTAGATCAAGTTACTATGGTGACACCATGTCTGACGCAACAAGCGCAAGATTTAAATTTGGACCATATAGACATCATATGACTCAAGCCACAGACAGTGGTTTCAAAATCCCAGATGTTAAAGTCAGATATTCCAATGTTGGTAAAGCTGACAAGTGTGAAGATTTATGGAGTGGTTGTTCTGAAATAATCAGTCAATTAACAGATAAATCTCAACTTAATGGAGTGAGGGTTGTTGTTTATTGTAAATCAGCCTTTAAATCAGATGGTGGGGCATCTTGCAGGAACTTAGGATATCCAAAAAATCAAAGACCTTTTTGATTTATTTTGTTTAGCAACAACCACAGCTTTTTTTAGCAGCTTTTGGCTGATCGTCAGCTTTTGCAGCTTCTAATTCTTTTTGTTCGTCTTCAAGAGCCTTTTGTTTCTTTGAAATCTTGTCTTCAAAGTAATCATAAAGAGAAGCAAAACCTAATTTAGCGGCTCTTTTTTCCTCGTAATTTCTTCGTCCTTTAAGGTTTTCAATTATTTTAACTATTTCTTGGTTTTGCATGCTTTCTTTTTATTAAAAAAGCTAAATAAATCAAGCTCTAATAGTGGGTAAACAATAAAAGTCAGCTGTATCAATTTTAGAAGAATATTGCCTTCGCATATTCCATTTTTTATGAACCCCGGCACTTGCAACACTTAAAGTAGATCTTCCGTATCGATGATTGGTATTATCAATTGATCTCATTAAACTATTTATTTTTTCATCCTTTTCAGAGGTAAATAAATTTGTTTTGTCACTAGCATTAGATAGCCCTGTTAGCATGACACCTGCCTTTTGATAACGATAACCATTTTTAAAAATATGCTCAAGTATTGAAACCGCTGTCTTAACTGTTTCAATACTATTATTTGTTGCAATTGGAAAATCAACTGTCTTTGCATTTGAGTAATATCCAAAGTTTCTTTGGAAAGGGCTGGTTCTTACAAATACAGTAATTGCTTTTGCAACTAAAGACTCTGATCTAATTTTTTCAGATGCATTCAAACAATAATTTGCAACTGCTTCTTTTAATTCTTGAAAAGTTTCTATTCTTTTACCAAATGATCTTGAAACAACACAACTCTTTCTTTTAGTTGTAGTTGTCTCTAATCCAATACAAGAAACTCCTCTAAGTTCCATTGCAGTTCTCGAACTTAAAACATTTGATGATTTTTTAATCCAGGTATTAGATTTATTTTTTAACTGTTTAGCATTATAAATTCCATGTTTTTTATAAAACTTCGTTAATTGTCTTCCAACACCCCAAACATCATTAATCTCTACTTTTTCTAAAATAGGATCTAAATTTTCTATTCCAATTAAACTTGTCACCCCTGATTGTTTTTTCTTGGCAATATGATTTGCAACTTTACTTAAAGTTTTTGTTTTTGCTATTCCAATACTTGTTGGAATACCAGTCCATTGTAAAACTGTTTCTCTAATTTCTTTTCCAACCTTTTCTACATCTTGATCTGGAAAATTTGATAAATCTAAAAAAGCTTCATCAATAGAATAAACTTCTATTTCTGAATTAAATCTTTTAAGTGTTCGCATTACTCTTCTGGATAAATCTCCATATAAAGAATAGTTTGAAGAAAATACTTCAACTTTATTTTTAAGAATAATGTCTTTTGCTTTAAAATAAGGTTCACCCATTTTAATTCCTAAAGCTTTTGCTTCGTTCGATCTTGAAATAATACAGCCATCATTATTAGATAAAACAACAACAGGCTTTCTTCTTATTTTAGGATTAAATAATCTTTCACAAGAAACATAAAAAGAATTACAATCAATTAATGCTATTTTTTTAGTACGTAGAATGGATGACATAAGTAACAACTCCCCAAATAAAAATATCTTGCTCTTCGTTAATTAAAATTCTGTCAGAAAATTCTTTAGATCCAGAAGTTAAAAATTTTTTATCTCTCTCTTGAACTAAAGTTTTAACTACAAGCTCGTCATGAACATTTGCAATCACAGTTGAAAAGTTTTTTGGCTTTAAGCTTTTATCGACAACTAATAAGTCTCCATCATTAATTCCAACATCGACCATTGATTTACCTTGAACTCTGATGATGAAAGTTGCTGGAACATTTCTGATTAAATGCATATTAAGATCAATATCTTCTTCGATATAATCAGTGGCAGGGGAAGGAAAACCAGCGCCTGCTTTATGTAAATAATAAGGGATTGTTAGTTTCATGTTCTTGTTTTGTTCTAATTTATAGCCTATTTATTTAATACACTCAAGAGGTTGTATTTTGAGTCTGTAACTGAATCAAAAGTGAATCAAAACGTGAACATCTAAACTATATTTTGTATGCTTGTGGATAACTTCAACCACTAGTAGTTTAAGTTGGTTATTAAGTTATATAAATTTTAAATTAATTATGAGTATTTTAGATTTTGTAATGGTTGGTTCTAATGATTATAAAAAATCAAGCGAGCTGTATGATGCAGCATTTGAACCTTTAAAGTTAAAAAAAATACTAACTACTGAAAAATATATTGGTTATGCTCATTCAAGCGACCCAGGCAAAATAATATTTTATATAACCAACCCAGTAAATGGCAAACCAGCAACAGTGGGTAATGGATCTCAAGTAACACTGCTAGCAGAGTCTAAAGAGGCAGTAGAAAAGTTTTACGAGATTGCAATTTCGAAGGGAGCAACAGATGAGGGGGCACCAGGTGTTAGAAAAGACGGAAATTATTATGGATACATTCGCGACTTAGATGGAAATAAGATTGCAGCTAAAAGTATTTTAAAATAAAAAAGGAGATATATGAAATTAAATTGTCATTGTGGAGCTGTTGAAGCAGAAGTTAATGCTACAGTTAACGAATTAGCAAAAATTGTAAGATGTAATTGCTCTATCTGTAAAAGAAAAAATGCAACAATGGGAATGGTTAAAAACGAAGACTTTAAAGTTACTAAAGGACAAGATAAATTAAAACTTTATCAGTATCATACTAAAGTTGCTAACCATTACTTTTGTACTGAATGTGGAATTTACACTCATCACAATCCTAGAAGTGCACCAGCAATGACAGGATTTAATTTAGGATGTGTAGACGAGGTGAAGGTAGAAGATTTAAAAGAAGTAGCTTCCTTTGATGGTCTCAATCATCCAATGGATCAAGAAAAATAAAAGTTCAATGAAATTAGCTGAAGAGTGTTTTAAGAAAGTTAAAAAAGATTGTTTTAAGTTTATCAAATTACAAGAAACTTCAACTGAAAAGTTTGGTAACAAAGAGAAGATGGTAAAAAATTTTTTAATTCCAATATGTTTTTGGATTATAAAAAAAGTAAATAATCAAAAACCTTACTTTGTTGGATTAGCTGGAGGACAAGGTACAGGTAAAACAACAATAAGTTCAATAATTAAAATTATATTAGAAAAGTACTTTAAATTAAAAGTATTTAAAATTTCAATTGATGATTTTTATAAAACTAGAAAAGAAAGAATAGCTTTATCAAAAAAAGTACATCCGATGTTGCTAACTAGAGGTGTTCCAGGTACTCATGATATTAGTTTGATGTTAGATTTTTTTAAAAAATCAAAAAGTAAAAAGTTTAAAAAAATACAATTGCCAAATTTTAATAAGGCAATTGATGATAGATTTCCTAAAAATAAATGGAATACAATAAATCAAAGACCAGATGTTATAATTTTTGAGGGATGGTGTGTTGGAGCAAGAGCAGAAACTAACAAAACATTAAAAAAATCAATTAATTCTATGGAAAAAGCTAAAGATCAAAAACTTATTTGGAGGAAATTCGTAAATCAGCAATTAAAAACAAGGTATAAAAAATTGTATTCTCAGTTAAATTGTATGATTTACTTAAAAGCAAAAAACTTTAGTTTATTGCAGAAGTGGAGATTAAAGCAGGAACGTAAACTGTGGTTAAAAACAAAGAAAAAAGGTGTTCATAAAATAATGAGTAAAAGGGACGTATTAAATTTTATGCAAACTTACCAAAGAATTACTCAAAACATGTTTAAAAATACACCTAAATATGCATCTATAATTGTAAATTTAAACAGTAACCATCAAATTAAAACTGCTGTATATAAATCGAAATGAAAAAAATATTTATCATAGTTGTCGTATCAATATTCTATTTTAGTAACGCTTTTGCAGTTACCCTTCTCGATGCATTAAATCAAACTTATCAAAATAATATTCAATTAAATGCTGAAAGAGAAAATATTAAAGCATCGGAGGAAGATGTAAATATTGCTAAAAGTGATTATAAACCTTCATTAACTTTAAGTGGATCTCAAAGCTTTGAAAATACTAATAAACTTACTAACCAAAGTGGAGGTGATGCAACTATCAATGATGTGGATCCATTTACTACCTCTATAAAGTTAGAACAAACTCTACTAGATTATGGAAGAGATTTAACTCTTAAAAAAAATATTACAGCCTTAGATCTTGCAAAAGCACAACTGGTTAAAAAAGAACAAGATGTTCTTCACAATGCCATCTACGCATATACAAACTTAATTTTTGCAAGAGAAACACTTGAAATTAATTCTAAAAATTTAAATTTATTAATAAGACAAGTTGAAAATGATAAAATCAGAAGAGACAGAGGTCAAATTACAAATACTGACCTAGCGCAATCAGAATCTTCACTAGCAGGGGCACAAGCTCAATTTGCAAAAGCTAAAAGTGACTTATTAATTAGTAAGCTTAATTATGAGAATATAATTGGAAAAATAAGTAATCCAAATCAACTACAAAAGAACACAAATGCAATTGTTTCTTTACCATCAACTTTAGATGAAGCATTAAATCTTTCAAAACAAAATAATCCAGATATTTTAATTGCAAAATTGGACTTAGAAAAATCTGAAAAAGAATTAGAAATTTCTAAATCTGATTTAAAACCTACTGCATCATTATCTTTACAAAGAACTTATACAGATGATTTAAGTGCTACCGTAGATGAAAAAGAACAAGATGTATTAAAAGCCACTCTTAGCTGGCCTTTTTATTCAGGTGGAAAAAAACGATCAACAATTAATAAAAATTCAAATCTTATAAATCGAAAAAGATTACTTTTAGATGATGCTGTAAGAACTAATGAAACCAATGTTGCAAGTGCATGGTCAAGTTTGCAATCTTTAGAAAGTTTCCTAAACTCAGTTAAAGTTCAGGTAAGTGCTGCTGAAATAGCTAACGAGGGAATTGCAGCAGAGTACGAAAGAGGGTCAAGAACAACTCTTGATGTTATTCAATCAAATTCATTATTACTTTCTGCTCAAATTTCTTTAGTAAATTCTGAGAAAAATTATCTCATGGCCCAATACAGCTTATTGAAGGCAGTAGGACTTCTTAATAGCCAATATCTAAAACTTAAGTAAATATTTGATTTTTTTAGGTAAAAAATAAATATATTGCTAATGAGAACAAAATGTGTACATTTGTTTCATGATTCGAGTGTTAAAAAATTTAAAAAAAGAGGCAAAAAATGACGAAAAATAACCTAAAAGTAGTTAAATCTACTAAAGATCAAGAAATGGATGTTAAAGAAAAGAACAAAGCACTAGATGCTGCAATAGCTCAAATTACAGATAATTTTGGAAAAGGCTCTGTAATGAAGCTTGGAGAAAAAAGAGCGATGGATATTGAGTCTGTTTCAACAGGTTCTTTAAGTCTTGATTTAGCTTTAGGTATAGGTGGATTACCAAAAGGTAGAATTATTGAAGTTTATGGACCAGAGTCATCTGGAAAAACAACTTTAGCATTACAAGTTGTTGCTGAAGCTCAAAAAGCTGGAGGCATTTGTGCATTTGTTGATGCAGAACATGCATTAGATCCAGTTTATGCAAAAAAATTAGGTGTAAATACAGAAGAACTTTTAATTTCACAACCAGACACTGGTGAACAAGCATTAGAAATTGCAGATACACTAGTAAAATCAGGCTCTATTTCAGTAATCGTTATCGACTCTGTTGCAGCTTTAACTCCAAAAGCTGAAATTGAAGGTGAGATGGGAGATCATCACGTTGGTCTTCAATCAAGACTAATGAGTCAGGCATTAAGAAAATTAACTGGTTCAATATCAAACACAAATACAATGATGATTTTCATCAATCAAATTAGAATGAAAATTGGAGTTATGTTTGGAAGTCCAGAAACAACATCGGGTGGTAATGCACTTAAATTTTACTCATCTGTAAGAATGGATATTAGAAGAATTGGTGCAATTAAAGATAAAGATGAAATTATTGGTAACTCTACAAGAGTGAAAGTAGTTAAGAATAAAGTTGCACCACCATTTAAAGTTGTTGAATTTGACTTGATGTATGGAAGAGGAATTAGCAAAATGGGTGAACTAGTCGATCTTGGTTCGAAAGCAGATATAATTGAAAAATCAGGTGCCTGGTATGCTTACAAAGGTGAGAAGATTGGTCAAGGTAGAGAAAATGCCAAGACTTATTTAGCTCAAAATCCTAAAGTTGCTGCAGAAATCGAAATGGCAATTAGAGAAAAAGCAGGTGTGATTTCTAAAAAAATAGAAGGAAATCCGATCGATCCTGAAAAATTGGAAAAAGAAAAGAAAGTAGCTGAAAAAGAAGAGGCTGATAAAGCAGAGGCTACTCCTCCATCTAAAAAGAATTAATAGGTCATCTTTATTAATAAAAGGCGCTTAATTTAAGCGCCTTTTTTCCCTTCAGTATCTAGACATAGAATAAAAAAGCTGTATTTTAAAAATATGGCAGACAAAACACTCAATGAAATAAGAAATACTTTCTTAAAGTATTTTGAAAAAAACGATCACAAGATTGTGGAGTCTAGTAATTTGGTTCCAAACAATGATCCTACTTTAATGTTTGCTAACTCTGGAATGGTCCAGTTTAAAAATGTTTTTACAGGGTTAGAAAAAAGAGATTATGTAAGAGCCACAACTTCACAAAAATGTGTAAGGGCCGGTGGTAAACATAATGATTTAGAAAATGTTGGTTACACTCCAAGACACCATACATTCTTTGAAATGTTAGGAAATTTTTCTTTTGGTGATTATTTTAAAGAGCAAGCAATTCACTATGCCTGGGATTTGATAACCAAAGATTTTGGAATAGATAAAAACAGGCTTTATGTAACAGTATTTCATGAGGATGATGAGGCCTTCAATTTTTGGAAGAAAATAGCGGGTTTTAGCGATGATAGAATTATTAGGATAGCGACCTCAGATAATTTTTGGTCGATGGGTGAGACAGGTCCATGCGGTCCATGCTCTGAGATCTTTTTCGATCATGGTGATCATTTATCAGGAGGATTACCTGGTACTAAAGATGAAGATGGAGATAGGTTTATAGAAATTTGGAACTTAGTCTTTATGCAATTTGAACAAGTAACAAAAGACAAAAGAATTGATCTTCCAAAACCATCAGTTGATACTGGAATGGGATTAGAGAGAATTGCAGCTTTGTTACAAGGCACACATGATAATTATGAAACAGATCATTTTAAAAAGTTAATAGGCTCCATTTCAGAATATACAAAAGTTAAATTGAATGAAAATAATATTTCAAGCTTTAGAGTTATTGCAGATCATTTAAGAGCGAGCTCTTTTCTTTTAGCAGAAGGTGTTCTCCCATCTAATGAAGGAAGAGGGTATGTGCTTAGAAGAATTATGAGAAGAGGAATGAGACACTCACATTTACTTGGTTCTAAAGAACCAGTTTTTAATAAAATTTTTGATTCTCTTAAAGAAGAAATGAAAGGTAACTATCCTGAGTTAGAAAGATCAGAAACTTTAATTAAAGAAACTTTAAAAATGGAAGAGGAAAAATTTTTAGTTTTACTTGATAGAGGAATTAAAATTTTAAATGAAGAAATAGATAAGATAGAAAAAGTTTTACCAGGGGAGGTAGCATTTAAATTATACGATACCTATGGTTTCCCATTAGATTTGACAGAAGATATTTTAAAAAATAAATCTTTAACGGTTGATCAAAATAAATTTGATGAACTAATGAAAAAAAGTAAAGAACTTGCTAAAAAGAATTGGAAAGGTTCTGGTGATAGCTCACAAGAACAAATTTGGTTTGGTGTAAAAGATAAAGTTGGTCCAACAGAATTTTTAGGTTACGAGTTTGATAGATCAGAAGGTGTTGTTTTATCAATTGTAAAAGATAACAAAGAAATAGAAAAATTATCTGCAAAAGAGGATGGAGCAATTGTAACAAATCAAACGCCTTTTTATGGAGAGTCAGGAGGCCAACTAGGTGATACAGGGAAAATATCAGTAGGAGATTTTATATTTGAAGTAACTGATACTCAAAAACAACTTGGTGATTTATTTGTTCATTATGGAAATTTGAAAAATGGAGAAATCAAGATAAACGATGTTGTTGAAATGAAGATTGATGAAGAGAGAAGAGGCAACCTAAAGGCATATCATTCAGCTACACATTTGTTACATGAGTCTTTAAGAAGAACGCTAGGAAAACATGTTATGCAAAAGGGCTCACTTGTTGCACCAGATCGTTTAAGGTTTGATTTTAGCCATATGAAACCAATAACAAATGAGGAATTAGTAAAAATTGACAAAATAGTTAATGAATACGTTACAAATAGTACCGAGGTAACAACAAGAATTATGACTCCAAAAGCAGCCATAGAAAAGGGAGCGTTAGCTTTCTTTGGTGAGAAGTATGGTGATGAAGTGAGAGTAGTTTCAATGGGTAAAGAGGAAAATACATATTTTTCAACAGAACTTTGTGGCGGAACCCACGTTAAAAATACTGGTGATATTGGTAAATTTAAAACAATTAGCCAATCATCAATTGCTGCAGGCGTTAGAAGAGTAGAGGCTTTGAGAGATAAACAACTTGAAGATTATATGCAAAATAAGGAAAAACTTTCCTCATTATCGGCTCAAAAAGATGAGGAAATGATTAAAGAACTTTCTTCTCAAATCATTAAATTAGGTGGAAATCCAAATCTAGAAAATAAAGATTTAAAAGCATCTATAAAAGATCTATCTAGACAATTAGAGCAATTAAATGTCAAAAATGTTTTAGAAGATAAAACAAAAAATATTATTAACGACAAAGTTATAAATAATACAAAAGTTAGACTTCAAAAAGTTCAAGATTTACCTCCTAAAGATTTAAGAAAATTAGTAGATAATGGAAAAAAAGAACTTATAGAAGGAATAGTAATTGTTTTTGCAAGCAAAGATGACAAAGTTGGATTAGCGGTTGGAGTAACTGATAATTTAACAAGTAAATTTGATGCAGTCCAGTTTGTAAAAGTTGGATCTGAAGTAATTGGCGGTAAAGGTGGTGGTGGAAGAAAAGACTTTGCCCAAGCAGGTGGACAAGATCAATCAAAAATTGAAGAAGCTTTTGAAAAGCTTAAGAGTTTAGTTTAATTTATTTTTTAAATTACCATCAATTTCATCTAGAAACTGATTAGTAGTTAAGAATTTACTATTTGGACCAACAAGGATTGCTAGGTCTTTTGTCATTGATCCACTTTCAACACATTCGATACAAACTTTTTCAAGTATTTGAGCAAATTTAATTAGTTCTTCATTACTGTCTAATTTACCTCTATGTGCAAGTCCTCTAGTCCATGCAAAAATAGATGCAATTGGATTAGTTGAGGTTTCTTTACCTTGTTGATGCATCCTATAATGTCTAGTAACAGTTCCGTGTGCTGCTTCTGCTTCCATTACTTTTCCATCTGGAGTTAACAATGTACTCGTCATCAAACCTAAAGACCCATAACCTTGAGCCATTGTATCTGATTGCACATCCCCATCATAATTTTTACAAGCCCAAATATATTTTCCGCTCCACTTCATTGCACATGCGACCATGTCATCAATTAACCTATGTTCGTAAGTTAAATTATTTTTTTCAAATTCACTCTTATATTCTTTGTCAAAAATTTCCTGAAATATATCTTTAAATCTTCCATCGTATTGCTTTAGAATTGTATTTTTTGTAGACATATAAACTGGCCATTTTTTAATCAACCCATAACTGAAACAAGATCTTGCGAAGTCCTCAATAGACTTATCTAAATTGTACATTGATAAAGCAACACCTGGACCTGTAAAGTTAAATACTTCATATTTAATTTCATCTTTTCCATCTTCTGATGTCCACTTCACTTCCATTTTTCCCTTTCCAGGAACTTTAAAATCTGTTGCTCTATATTGATCACCAAATGCATGTCTACCAATAATTACTGGATCAGTCCAAGAGGGAACAAGTTTTGGAATATTTTTGCAAATAATTGGTTCTCTAAACACTGTTCCACCAATTATATTTCTTATGGTTCCATTTGGAGATCTCCACATTTTTTTTAAATCAAATTCTTCTACTCTTGCTTCATCAGGGGTAATCGTTGCACACTTTATGCCAACACCAATTTTTTTGATTGCATTCGCAGAGTCGGTGGTAATCTGATCATCAGTATTATCTCTGCTTTTCATGCCTAAATCGTAATATTTGATACCAAGATCTAAATAAGGGAGAATTAATTTATTTTTGATGAACTCCCATATAATTCGAGTCATTTCATCGCCATCCAGCTCTACAACCGGGTTTTTTACCTTGATTTTACTCATTAAATAAAAATTATCTTATTAATTGAATTTGATCGTTTTATATACATATTAATCGAAAATTAGCAAATAGAAGAATATGTTTAGTAAGATATTTCCAAAGATACACACTGAGGGATACAAGTTTATAGTAATAGCTGTATTCATAACTATCATTTTTTTAGTTATTAATAATTTTTTAGGATTAATAGGAATTTTATTAACTGTCTGGGTTTATTATTTTTTTAGAGATCCAGAAAGAACAATTATTGGAGACGATAGTTATCTTGTAAGTCCTGCTGATGGAGAAGTGATTAAAGTTGAAGAGGTAGATGGTCCTAAAGAGCTTGGACTAGAAAATAAAAAATTTAAAAAAATAAGTATTTTTATGAACGTCTTTGACTGCCATGTGAATAGAACGCCATGCTCAGGTATTGTTGAAGATATTTTGTACAAACCAGGAAAATTTTTAAATGCATCTTTAGATAAAGCAAGCGAAGACAATGAGAGAAATTATTATAAAATTAAAGATAAGCATGGGAACGATATTGTAGTCGTTCAAATTGCAGGATTAGTTGCAAGAAGAATAGTTTGCGAAACAAATAAAAATCAGGAATTAAATCAAGGTGATAGAATTGGGATGATTAGATTTGGTAGTAGAGCAGATGTTTATTATGAAAATTATGAACCACTAGTTAAAGTTGGTCAAACAGCAATTTCAGGAGAAACACTGCTGGCTAAAAATTAATTTATGGAACAGCCAAAAAACAATTTAAAAATTGTTACAGATAAAAAATCTAACGCAAGAGTGATTTTACCTAACATGCTAACTCTTATTGGAGTTTGTATAGGTTTATCATCAATTAGGTTTGCATTGGATGGTAAATTTGAATTTGCAATTATTGCAATTATGTTTGCCGCTCTTATTGATGGATTAGATGGGAGAATAGCAAGATTAATTAAAGGGACATCAAAAGTAGGTAAAGAATTGGATTCTCTTACAGACATGATTAGTTTTGGAGTAGCCCCAGCATTTATTATGTATTTCTGGAAACTAAATACATTAGGCAGATTTGGATGGTTGTTATGTTTAATATATGTAATTTGTGTTGCATTACGTTTAGCTCGTTTCAATGTAAATACAGGTCAAGCACCCTCTTGGAGAGATAATTTTTTTGAAGGGGTTCCATCTCCAGCAGGAGGTATCTTAGTTTTAACTCCATTAATTTTAAGTCTTACAAGTTTTGATTTTATAAAGATAAATTATAATATTATTGTTCCAGTTTTTTTTATTGCAA
>CACNXU010000022.1 GCA_902624585.1 uncultured Pelagibacteraceae bacterium
CTACATACTCAATAAGTATCTGGTATCTTTTCATTATAAAAATGAACCTTTTTTAATTTTTGTTCCTAAAACAAATTCTCCAATATTTTGAGACTTTTTTCCTTCTCTTTGTATTTCTTTAATTTTAATAGATTTTTTATCTCCACATGAAATTTCTAAATAGTCAGATAAAACCTCACCTGGTTTTCCTTGCGCTTGTCCAATTTCTACTTTTAGTATTTTATACCTCTCACCATTAAACGTAAAATATGCTCCAGGAGTTGGGTAAAGTCCATTGATTTTACCAATTATAATTTTAGCATCCTCTTTCCAATTAATTTGTCCCTCTATCTTTTGAATTTTTGAAGCATATGTAGCTAATGAATGATCTTGTTCTACAAAATTAGCATTATCCTCAAATATATCATCTATATTATCTAAAATTTTCTCTGCTGCCAGATTTGAGAGCTTTTCACTAATATCTTCAGCATTTAAATTATTTTCTATTTTAATTTTATAACTATTACATACTGGCCCTGTATCTAGTTGCTCCTCTATTTTCATAATACTAATTCCTGTCTCTTTATCTAAATTTATAATTGATCTTTGAATTGGAGCAGCACCTCTCCACTTTGGAAGGATAGATGCGTGTATATTTATAAATCCTTTTTTTGTTAGTTTCAAAAATTCTTTTGGAATAATTTGACCATAAGCAACTACTATTGCTAAATCTGCATCTAGTGATTTAAAATGTTCTAATTCCTCTTTATTATCTTTTAAAGAATTTGGAGATCTAAATTCTAAATTTAAAGTTTCAGAAATCTTTTGTATAGGAGATTTATTAATTTTTTGACCTCTTTGTGATCTTTGTGGAGGTCGAGTATACACACAGTCAATTGGATATCCATTTTGATATAAAGATTTTAGTATAGGAACAGAAAACATTGGAGTTCCCATAAAAACAATCTTTTTAGCCATAACTAAACTATTACTCTATCAGGATTTTTTTTATTTTTTGAAATTTTTTTTATTATTATATCTCTTTTCAATTTAGTTAAATGATCAATTATAAGTTTTCCATCTAAATGATTTATTTCGTGTTGAATACAGGTTGACAACAAACCGTCACATTTAATATTTTTTAGTTTTCCATCTAAGTTAACATATTCAACTTCACAAATTTTTGGTCTTTCGATCTCAATAAAAGTATCTGGTATAGACAAACATCCTTCTTCATATACAGATTTTTCATCACTAATTTTTTTAATAACTGGATTAATAAAACACAATGGATTTTTTTCATCTTCCTTTGATGAGACATCAATAACTAAAATTCTTTTTAGAATGCCAACTTGAACTGCTGCCAGACCAATACCTTTTGAGTTGTACATGGTTTCAAATAAATCATTTACTAATTTTTTCTCACTCTCACTAACATTTTCTATTGGATCTGAAATTTTTTTCAAAACTTCGTTTGGAACAGTAATAATTGGTTTTATAGTCATGTAAAAGATTGATAAACTAATTTTTAAACTTTTAAAGGAAGAACTTTAAGCAACAGTTTATTTCTTATTATATCAATATCCAACTGGTTTAAAGTATTTATAATAAAATAAAATGTATCCTCATCAATATTTTCAATTTTGTCAGGACCAATTACCTCAATAACTCTTAATAATGCAGCCCCTATCTCATTATTGTCAATCATTGTTTGTATATCTGCTGGCATTTCCGATTGCTTTATCTCATAAAGCCCATCATATTTTTTTGAAATTTCAATTCCATCTGATTTGAGTGCTTCTAAAAAAATTATATCTTTTTTTGATAAAAAATATTTTTTATCTTTTTTAATTTTCTTCAAAAATTTATCTAAATCCTCTTCAATTTTAGATTTTGCATAATCTCCATTGAAATAATTTACAAGTTTTGATTGATGTAAAATTTTATTATTATATTTAATTATTTTATCAGCTGTCTCTTTTTTATTTAAATTGCTATTATAAAATGTTGTAAAATTTGGCGGCACATCCTCAAAATTAATCTCACCTAAAAATTTTTTTAATTCTACATCAAAGGCATCGCCTATCTCATCAGTTATAAATAGATCCTTTAAAATTTTAATAAATTCTAATTTAGTTTTTGGTTCAACTGTTAAAAGAGATCTTTGATATAAAAGAGCTCGTCCCTCAATTGAAGAGAGAGATTTATATGCCTCTTTTGCGTTTAAAAATTGATTAATATTGAATTGGAATTTTTTATAAAATTCAAATAATTCTTCCTCAGAATAATTTTTATCATTTACAGCCTTTTCTATAGTAGAAATTTTTTCTACATCAGTGATTTCTATATCTTGAATTCTGTAGAGTAAATTAGTAGCTGAAAGATATTTCCAAATTATTTTAGGTGTATCTTGACTTGGTTCATAAAAAAACTCAGGGTTAGTTCTATGTGCTAAATGAAAATCTAAAATTGAATTTATGGAAATTTCTTTATCTACTTCATCTAGATATCCAAATAAATAATTTATTTTGTTTTCATAATAATTATCTTCAAAACCTAACTCTTTTTTTAAATCTAAGATTAATTGCGCCTCTTCATTTTTTCCATAATTGATTAAACAATATAAATTAAATTTAGATAGATATTCATCTTTAATAGGTTCAGAATTTTTAGAAAAAATCTCACATGATTTTTTTATATTTGATTCTGACAAGTAACTATCAACCAAATATCTTGTTAAATTTGGATGTAAATTTATTATTTGATTTTTAATTAAATATTCTTCTATTAAATCTAAATTTGAATCTTTTATTAACCAATTAGATTTAAAGCTCATAAATTCTTGCTCAGTAATATTTTGAGTTGGAGTATAAGCATTAGTTAATAAAGATATATGCATAATATCTGATGCATCTTCCGAGAGATTAAACTTATTAATATTCTGAAATAATTTTTTTAATTTTGTTCCATCTGAATTTGACCACATATCCATACTCAGGCCGTATTCGCTTGGATCATATAATCCAACAATTTTAATTTTTTTCAATGAAAATTCATTATCAAGTTTAATTGTATCTGATTGTTTATTTGTTTGTAATTCATAAACACTATTCTGAGTAGTATTTGCAGTATTTTCACTTAAAATATTTGTTTCTGTAATAACTTGATTATCCTTTTTTTCTATATTCCAAATATCAATTGGTTTTTCTTCTGCAAAAACAGTAATAAAAACAGTAGTAAAAATAATAAGATAAAATAATTGAATTAAGAAATTTTTCTTATTTAACAATTTTAAAATTTTCATTTGGAATAATTTTTTCTATTTCTTTTTTAGGTGCAGGAAAATCAATTGAACTTAGAAAAAAAATAACACCCAAAATAACCCCTAATCCAATTATAGATTTAATGACAAGTCCTATGATACTTACTTTGCCAGAACTTGTGTTTTTAATGAATTGCATATACTTTTAGTTAATTTCAAATTAAGACATATTTATGATTTTTCAATAAAGAAACTTATGAAATCAAAAGAAAATCTAGTTTTTTTAGGGATGATGGGTTCAGGTAAGAGTTCCATAGGGTCCTTAGTTGCTAAGAAATTAAAATTAAATTTTGTGGATATCGATAAAGAAATTGAAAAAAATTTGAGCATTACAATAAAAAAAATCTTTGAATTTAAAGGTGAGGATTATTTTAGAAAAATTGAGGAACAGACAACTTTAAAAAAACTTAAATTAAACTCTACTGTGATTTCACTTGGTGGAGGTGCTTTTACAAATAATAATATTAGGAAAGAAATTTTAAAAAATCATTTATCTTTTTGGCTAAATTGGGATGATAAAATATTGTTAAATAGAATTAAAAATAGTAGAAAAAGACCATTAGTGATTAATGCAACAGATACTGAATTGATTGATTTAATTAATAAACGTTCCAACTTTTATTCTAAAGCATTATATGAAATAAAGTGTGATAATCTTACTAAAAGTGAAATAGTAAATAAAATTGTAGAAATTTATGAGACAAACTAGGTTAAACATAATAACTAAAACAGAAAAATATCCAATAGTTATTGGATCAAATTTAACCCCAAGCGTATCTAAAATTCTTAAATCTAATTCAATTAATTTTTATAAATGTTTAATTGTTGTTGATAAAGGTGTCCCAAAAAAATTTATATCAAATATCAAAAGGTCCTTGAAAAATAAAAAAATTTACATGCTATTTTTTAATGCTAGTGAAAAAAATAAAAACATTAATAATGTTAATAAAATTTTAGAAATTTTATTGAATAAAAACTTCTCAAGAAATGATGTTTTAATTTCCTTAGGAGGCGGGATTACAGGCGATCTTACTGGTTTTGCAGCAAGTCTTTTTAAAAGAGGTCTAAAGTTTATAAATGTTCCAACAACTCTTTTGGCACAAGTTGACTCATCTATAGGTGGTAAAACTGGGGTTAATTCCAAGTACGGTAAAAACTTAATAGGAAGTTTCTATCAACCATCATTGGTTCTATCAGATATTCAATTTCTTAGATCTTTATCTAAAAGAGATATAATTTGTGGATACGGAGAAATATTAAAGCATTCATTAATTGATAATAAAAAATTATTTAACTTCTTGAATAAAAATCTAAAAAAAATTTTAAATCTGTCATCTCCATTTATTGAAAAAGCTATATATGAAAGTTGTAAAATTAAAAAAAAAGTGGTCGAAAAAGATGAAAAAGAAATAGCATTAAGAAAAGTATTAAATTTCGGCCATACATTTGCCCATGCATATGAGGCGGGCTTAGGTTACAGTCATAAACTAAATCATGGTGAAGCTGTAATACTTGGAATGAAAACTGCACTTAATTTTAGTTTAAGGGAAAACATGCTCAGTAAAAGTGAATATAATTTAATCGTAAATCATATTGATAATTCTGGTTTACCTTCTTCTATAAAAAAATATTTTTCTATAAAAGATTTAAATAAGATTTTATCTTTTATGACTAAAGATAAAAAAAATAATTCTGAAAAAATTAATTTAGTTTTGTTAAAAAAAATTGGTAAACCAATTTTTAAAAAACAGTACTCCAGAAAAAAGTTAAGTTTATTTATGAAAAAATTTTTAACTAATTAAAATCTGTATTGAGTGAATAAATTCTTTTAATTCTTGATCTAAAATTTTATAAATTTTTTTATTACTTTCGATTTTATTCATTTTTTTTAGCTCGTCAGAAACAATAATTATTTTTAAATGATATTTTCCTTCTTGATTTCCTTTATGATTTTTATGAAGAAAAGATTTGTCTTCAATATTTATACTCTCAATATTGATTTCACTTAATAATTTTTTTTTTACATTTATAATTAACTCATTTATATCCATATATGTTATTATATATCATGAAAAATATTTGTGACTGGAATAATTGTAATGAAATTGGTGAATATAAGGCACCAGTTGAAAAAGATAATAGTAGAAAATTTAGAATGCTTTGTCTTGAACATGTTAAAGAGTTTAATAAAAATTGGAATTATTTTTCTGGAATGAATGATGAACAAGTAATAGATTTTTTAAAATCTGATATGACTTGGCACAAACCTACTCAAAGCTTTAGCTCTTCAGACAATTTTTTTAAAGTATTGTGGAATACCACATTACGAGATGAACTTGATAAGGAAAAAATAAATGGAGATTATAATCATATGCGTCAATTTAAATTTGATCATAAAGATATAAAAGCTTTTGGAATACTTGGAGTTTCTGTGGGTTTAAAGTGGAAAAAGATACAAGATAAATTCAAATTACTTGTTAAAAAATTTCACCCTGATATGAATTCTGGAAATAAAAAATATGAAGAGAAGCTAAAACTTATAACTTTGGCATATACTCAATTAAAAAATACGTATAAGGAGAAAATTGACACCAAATATTAATACAGAACCAGATATTAAAGTTTCATTAAAACAGACTTTTGGAATTGACTCAGAAATGGAAGTAGACGCATTTTCAAAAAAAAATGAGTATGTTCCTGAAATTGATAAAAACTATAAATTTGATAGAGATACTACATTGGCTATTATTTCTGGATTTGCTTTTAATAAAAGAGTTTTAGTCCAGGGATACCATGGAACAGGTAAATCTACTCACATAGAACAAATTTCTGCAAGATTAAATTGGCCTTGTATTCGCGTAAATTTAGATAGTCATGTTAGTAGGATAGATTTAATTGGAAAAGATGCGATAGTTCTTAAAGATGGTAAACAAGTAACTCAATTTAATGAAGGTATTTTGCCTTGGTCAATACAAAATCCAGTTGCACTTGTCTTTGATGAATATGATGCTGGAAGACCTGATGTGATGTTTGTAATCCAAAGAGTATTAGAGGCTGAGGGAAATTTTACATTACTAGATAAAAATAAAGTAATTAAACAAAATAAATTTTTTAGATTATTTGCTACTTCAAATACTGTCGGGCTGGGCGATACCACAGGTCTTTATCATGGTACGCAGCAAATTAATCAAGGTCAGATGGATAGATGGAATATTGTTACAACATTAAATTATCTTAGCCTAGATAAAGAAATGGATATTGTATTATCTAAAAACAAAAATTTAAATAATGCAAAGGGAAAAGAGAAAGTTGCTAATATGATAAAAGTAGCATCTCTCACTCGTAAAGGATTTATAGCTGGAGACATCTCAACAGTGATGAGTCCTAGAACTGTGCTACATTGGGCTGAAAATTCAGAAATATTTAAGGATACTGGTTACGCTTTCAGAGTAACTTTTCTTAACAAATGTGATGATATTGAAAAAAATACTATCGCAGAATATTATCAAAGATGTTTTGGAGAGGAATTGCCAGAATCTTTGATTAATATTCAAATTTAAATGAGCTCAAAAATATCAAACTTAAAAGAAAAATTTAGAATTGCTTTAAATTCAACAGCAAAAGTAATTTCAGGTGATTTTGATTTAAATAAAAAAAACTTAGAAGAAAAAAAAAATAAAGATATTATTTCATTAGAAATTGATAATCTTACTAATCCAAGTGACTTTATAAGACTTCGTGCTGAGACTGATTCAAGCGCCCTCAAAAAAAAATTTTCTAGTGAGACAATTTATAAAAAGAATTTACCTAGCAATATGTCTTCTAGATCACTTTATAATATAGCTGAAAAAATTAGATATGAAGCTTTAGGTGGTCAAATGCTGAAAGGTATAGAAATAAACTTTCATAAAAATTATTCTCAAATAATAAATCGAAAAAAAAAAGACCAATTAAAAACAAAAGAGGATGTGCCTGTAACAGAGGCTTTTGAACTATACATGCTTAAAAACTTTCACAAAATAAAGCTAAATCCTCTAACTTCTAGAATGTTAAATTTTTGGGAAAAAGATTTTGAAAATTCAATTGAAAAACATAAGGAATTTTTAATGAATAATCTAGAGGATCAAAACACTTATGCCTCAAAATTTTCTCAAATATTAGAAGAAATGGATATTTTTCAAAGCGATGAAGAAAACGAAAAAGAGGAAGAGAAACAAGAGCAAGACCAAGATAAGCCATCAAATGACGATCAGAACAGTGATAACGAAGATAACAAAGATGAAAATAACGATAAAGAAACTCAAGCTTCTCTGGACGCCGATTATAGTATTGATGAATTTAATTTGGATGAACAAGTTAACGATGTTAATTCAGAAGAACAAAATTCAGAACAAATTGTTAAAAAAAATATAGACAATATTAATCTTGATTATAAAATATTTTCTACAAAGTATGACGAAATAATAAAAGCTGAAAATTTAGAAAATGCCGACGAGGCAACGAAACTTAGAAAAAGTTTGGACCAACAACTAGTTGGTTTCCAAGACGTTATAACGAAATTAGCAAATAAACTTCAAAGACAATTACTTGCAAAACAAAATAGGGCATGGGAATTTGATTTAGAAGAAGGCCTATTAGATAGTTCTAAACTTCCGAGAATTATAATGGACCCTTATAATTCTTTGTCTTTTAAAAAAGAAAAAGACTTAGATTTTAAAGATACGGTTGTAACTTTACTAATTGATAATTCTGGATCAATGCGAGGAAGACCAATTACCATTGCAGCTATATGTGCAGATATCTTATCTAGAACTCTTGAAAGATGCTCTGTCAAAGTAGAAATTTTGGGTTTCACTACTAAAAACTGGAAAGGTGGACAATGTAGGGAGCTTTGGACAAAAAATTCAAAACCTAAAACACCAGGTAGATTAAATGATTTAAGACACATTATATACAAAGGTGCAGATACTCAGTGGAGGCAAGCAAAAAACAATTTAGGATTAATGCTTAAAGAGGGCTTGCTTAAAGAAAATATTGATGGTGAAGCAATATCATGGGCATATAATAGAATAAAAAAAAGAAAAGAGGAAAGAAAAATATTAATGGTAATTTCTGATGGAGCACCTGTGGATGATTCAACACTTTCCGTAAATTCAGGTGACTTTTTAGAAAAACATTTAAAAAAAATTGTCAGATTTATTGAAAATAAATCTGATATAGAAGTTCTAGCAATAGGAATAGGGCACGATGTTTCAAGATATTACGATAAAGCAATAAAAATAACGGATGTAAATGAGTTAGGAGATGTTATGATATCTCAACTAAGTTCGCTTTTTGAAACAAAGAATAAATACCACTAAAGATTAAATAATTCATTATTCTTCCATCTTATTATAACTTCAGCACCGCTACGTGTTTTAGAATTTCTACAATTTATTGATGCAAAATTTTTCTCTAATAAAGTTTTTCCAATAAACAATCCAAGACCTAAACCTTCATTTGACTTATCTTTAGAATAATTTGATTTTAAATATGGTTCTCCAATTTTTGATATAATATCTCTTGGATAACCATTGCCATCATCTTCTACTATTATCTCTGTTATCTCACTATCACTTTTTAAATTTATAAAAATATTTTTTTTTGCAAATTTATTTGCGTTTCCAATAAAATTTCTTAACCCGTAAACAATTTCTATAGATTTACCTATTTTTTTTGGATTTGAATCTTGGTCAAAATTAAAGATGAAATCTTTTTTACTAATTTCCCTAAATGACAAAATAATTTCATTTAAATAACCACGAATATTAATATCTTTATCAATAAATTCATCTTCCTCTACAGGGTTTAAGGTCAAACGTTTCAAAATTTTGTTACATCGATCAACTTGACTATTTAACAATTCTATATCTTTTTCTATCTCACTCTTGCCCCTAAACTGTTTCATTAAATCATGAGCAATTATTGTTATTGTTGAAAGTGGTGTACCTAAAGAATGTGCAGCCGCAGCTGCTTGACCACCTAAAGAAAGAAGTTCATGTTCTTTAGCCATCACTTCTTCCATTTTTTCTAAAGCCTCTTTTCTTAATCTAGATTGTGCTCCAAATGTCATTGCAAAGTAATTTAAAAAAACTAATGCGATAATTAAAGATGTTGGTATTGAATAATAGAAATAATGATTGTTATGAAAATCACTGTTTAAATTAATTGGTAAATCTTTATGATAAAAAGTTATAAATACAATTATAATTATTGTTAAAATTACCAATAAAGTATTAGTCCTAAAGCCTAAATTTGATGAAGAAAATACACTTGGTATTATTATAAAAATTACAAATGGATTGGTAATCCCACCTGATAAGTAAAGAAGAAGACCCAATTGTAAAATATCAATTAGTAAGAATAGAAAAGCTGATCTATCTGAAAGTTGAGTTTTTTTGTAAATAAAAATTAGATATATATTACTTAATATTCCTAAGAATATTATTAAATTTGATGTAACAAAGTCAAAATTTGAATTAATAAAAAAATATACAAAATTTATAGAAATTAATTGCCCTATAATTCCAATCCATCTTAAAGTTATATAAGTCGATTTTTTGAAAGAATGATATTTTGAAGTCTCAAAAAACTTCATTTTCAAATATCAAGATTTCGAACATTTATAGCATTAGAAACAATGAAATCTTTTCGTAAAGCCACATCATTTCCCATCAAGGTATGTATCAAACTTTGGTCTTTTTTCAAATCTTTAGAATATTTTACTTGCAATAAGTTTCTTGTCTCAGGATCCAATGTAGTGCTCCATAACTCCTCAGGATTCATTTCACCCAATCCTTTAAATCTTTGGATATTCATTTTTGATTTTTCTGAGTCTAATACTTTAGAGTAATCTTTTGAACTTTTTTTTATTTTTTTTAAGTCTTTATTATTCTTGACTATATAATCCTCTAAGTCTTTCTCATCCTTGATATAAATTCCTTTAGATCCCTTATTAATTTTAAATAATGGTGGTTGTGCTAAATATACATGACCATTTTCAATTAATTTATTAAATGGCTTATTATTAAAAAAAGTCAAAAGAAGAGCTCGGATATGTGAACCATCCACATCAGCGTCAGTCATAATAATTATTTTACCATATCTCAAGTCTTTTAAATCAATCTCTTGTGCTTTTGGATCTAAGCCTAACGCATTAATCAGTGTTACTATCTCATTTGAAGAAATCATTTTAGATAAAGCCTTAGTTCTTTGATCAGACCCATTTCCATTACCATTTTTATTAACGTTAAAATCTTCAACATAAGTATTAAGTATTTTGCCTCTAAGAGGTAAAACAGCTTGATTTGCTCTATTTCTTCCCTGTTTTGCAGAGCCTCCTGCAGAGTCACCCTCTACAATAAATAATTCTGTTCCCTCTTGTTTACCAATTTGACAATCAGCTAATTTTCCAGGAAGACCACTTAATTCAAGGGCTCCTTTTCTTCTTACGTTTTCTCTTGCTTTTCTAGCAACATCTCTAGCCATTGCAGCTTGAATAACTTTAGCTAAAATAATTTTTGCAACAGAAGGATTTTGATCAAACCAAATAGACAATTTTTCATTTACTAATGTTTCTACTATCATTCTAACTTCTGATGAAACTAGCTTATCTTTTGTCTGAGATGAAAATTTTGGATCAGGAATTTTAGTTGAAAGCACACAAGTTAGACCTTCCTTTATGTCATCACCTGAAATTGCCAATTTATTTTTCTTGAGTAAATTGTTTTCGTTAGCATATTTGTTAATTACTCTTGTTAATGCACTTCTAAATCCCAGCAAATGGGTTCCACCATCTTTTTGATATATATTATTTGTATATGGAAATATATCTTCTGAATATCCTGCATTCCATTTTAAAGAACACTCTAAATCTATATTATTTTTTTTTCCTTCTATATATATCGGCTTTCGAAACAATTCATTACCATTTTTGTTTTGTAACTTTTCTCTTTTTTCATCTAAAAAATCTACAAATTCTAGAACACCACCGTCAAATTTAAACTCAGATGTTTTCTCTTTCTTTTGACTTGCATCGGTAAATATTATTTTAATTCCTTTATTTAAAAATGCTAATTCTCGCATTCTTTTGATAAGAATATTTGCACTAAATTTCGTAGAAGAAAAAATTTCTTTGGAAGGTAAAAAAGTTATTTGAGTTCCAGTATTGTTTGCTTTTCCTACCACCTTTAAAGGAGCTGTGGCTTTACCATTTTGAAATTCTATAAAGTGTTTTTTTCCATCTCTAAATATCTCTAACTGTAATTTTTCTGAAAGCGCATTTACAACTGAAACACCAACACCATGAAGTCCACCAGAAACTTTATATGAGTCATGATCAAACTTACCACCAGCATGAAGTTGGGTCATAATTACCTCTGCTGCTGATTTTTTTTCTCCTTTATGAATATCAACAGGAATACCTCTTCCATCATCATTTACTGTAATTGTTCCGTCAGCATTGATTTTTACATTAATGTTTTTACAATATCCTGCTAATGCCTCATCAATAGAGTTATCAATAACTTCATAGACCATATGATGCAAGCCAGTTCCATCATCTGTATCACCTATGTACATACCTGGTCTTTTTCTGACTGCTTCGAGACCTTTTAGTACTTTTATTGAGTCTGCTTGATAACTATTTTTATTCATAAAAAAGGAAAGTTAATTTATACCATTTTTTTTCTAAAGAACCTATTTAAAAAAAGGCTTATTTTTTAGCAAATGAAAATTTAATCGTTTTATGATTTGGAAAACAGTCAAAATCTAAATTTTTTATTGGAAAATTATATCTAAATTTAGATTTAAATTTATTATTAATTTTATTTACCAATGTAAGCTCCACAACATCAAAAAAGTCATCTTTCACACTTATTGGTTTATAATTATTTACATGAATATGTACAATATCAAACTTTGTTTGAAGTTTTTTTACTGAATTTTCAAATTTCTTTTTGTTT
>CACNXU010000023.1 GCA_902624585.1 uncultured Pelagibacteraceae bacterium
TTTTAATTTTCTATTATTGATCCCCTTAATAGCTTTGATTTCAATACGCGATGGTTTTTTATTTGATAATTTTTTATATCATATTCCTCTTATAAATTTAGCAATAGAAAATAATTTAGTTTTAGGTCAATCAAATATTAATTTTAGGTTTGGTACACCTACTTTAATTTATGGAATATATTCAAGTTTTTATTTACCTATTTTAAAATATAATTCAGTATTTCTTTTAAATTCTGTTTTTTTTATCTTTGTTTTAAAATTTTTTTTAGATCAAAATCGAGAAAAAAAAACATTATCAACATATACAATTATAATTTTAACTTTGTTCCTGTTTTTTGATGCTCTGTTGCATCCATTGCCACTTGGACTATTTATAGGCAGATTGGGAACTCCCGAATATGATTTGTTAGTTGGATTGCTTCATATATATACCATATTTTATATTGTTAAAAATATTGTAAAAAAAAAAATAAAAAATAATTTTTATATTCTAGTATTAATTTTACTAACTATATTTATAAAACCCACAATCTTTCCTATATTCTTAATTTTTATATGGCTTCTTATATTACAAAAAAATTCCATAGTGATTATGTTAAAAACTTTTCCTATACAGTATTGTTTATTAATTATTTTTTTTACAATATTCCTCGTCAAATCATTTTTGAATACAGGTTGTTTTTACCCTTATTTCTCAATTACTTGTCAAAATGTAAGTTGGTATTCAAGCGAAAATATCAATAACTTAACTTTAGCCTCTTTATCTTGGAAAGGATATACGACAAATGTAAGTTCTTTCTTTGATTTTTCATGGATAAATTATTGGCTTAAGAGCTATTTTTTATCAACCATCTTCTTTATTTACTTTTTAATATTGATTTTAATAAATTTTTTCCTTTTTTTTGTATCTACTAAATCTTACCAAAATAAATATCTAGAATATGAAATTTGGAAAAAAATACTAATATTTCATCTTATTTCTATTGTGCTCTGGATTTTATCTTCACCAGATTTAAGATTTATTTGGTCTACATTCTTAATAATAAGTTCAATTTTAATTCTTAATATCTTGATAAAACTAAATTTAATTAAAAGATTTTTTAATTTATTAAATATATCTAAAAAATTTTATATATATTTAATTTTATTGCTTATTATTTTGTGTATTAAAAATTTATATTTTGTTGATTATCAGAGTCTCTCAAAAAAGTATTTGGTTGAAGAAAATTATTACAAAAAAACAAATAAAAATTTGTTAAAAATCAATATTGTTAGGGATGATAATTTTGCAAATTATAAATTATGTGGTTTTATCCCAAATCCTTGCAGCATTGATTTAGAAAGTTTAAATAATTTAAATTATGAAAAGAGATTTATTTTTAATGAATATAATTTAAAATAATTATTTTATTTAAAAGAGCAAAAAGAGGTGGATGTGCAGATATATAATTATTCAACCTATTTATTGTTTCTGAAAAATTAAGATTAGGATCAGACCAATAAAACCAATGTATTTCATCAAAATGAAGATCAAAAGTATTTATATGAAAATTAAAAAAAATAAAACTCAAAGAAAGTATAAGTAAAATTGACAAAAAATTTATATTTTTTCTAAAAAAAATTATCACAATCAACTTTTTATTTTTTCTCTAATTTTCCAGAAAGCTAAATATAATAAAACAAAAGATAGTAACGAATAAATTTGTCCAATATTCTTAGCTATTAAGAAACCACAAAAAATTATAAAAATATTTATTAAACTTATGAAAATCATAGTCTTTAAATGATTATTTTTAAATTTTTTTAAAATTATATGATGTAAGTGACTATTATCAGGTTGATAAAAATTTTTTTTATTTAAAATTCTCTTGAAAGTTACGTATAAAAAATCATAAACAGGATACCAACAGGACCAAATTAAGTAAGAAGGATGAATATTTTCATAAATATTTGTATAGATTATTAAAAAACTTAGAAAAAAACCTAAAAATAAACTTCCACAGTCTCCTAAAAAAATTTTATAAGCATTTGAGCTAGGCAGAATATTAAATATAAGATTTATAATTAGTGGAATTAAAAATAGATATAATAAATTTATAACATCTTTATTATCAATTAAAAAAATAATATACGAAATAAGTGTTATTGATAAAGAGCTAAGTAACCCATCTATGCCATCTGTATAATTGTAAGCATTAATTAACAATCCAACTGATAATAGAGTGAAAATAATACTTAATTTTCCAAGACCAATAGATCCAATTATTTCATAATCACCTAAACTTTTAAGTTCAAAGCCATTAAATATCAAAAAAATTACAGGAAAAAAAATACAAATTATTTTTATGCTAGCACTAAGTGATATTCTATCATCTAAAAATCCAAAAAATATTAAGATTATACCATAAGAGATTATCAATTCTAATTCATAAGAATATTCATAAATAGAAATTATTATTAATAAAAAAATGTAAAGTGATAATCCTGCAGTATTGATTACTTTATTTTTATGTATCTTTCTATCATTAGGAAAATCATAAAATGAGTACCTTCTAGATAATACAATTGTTAAAAAAATAAGTGCAAAATATAAGATAGTTACGTAAATAAAGTTCATCTTGATATTAATCTAAACTAAAAATAATAATTTTATATAAAAAAACTTATTTGTTATTAATAATTGTAAAGCTTATATAAAATAAAAAATTATTAATAATTTATATTTAATGGAAAAAAATATTAAAATAACTGTTTTAATACCTTGTTACAATGAAGGTAAAACAATTGAAAAGGTTTTAACTGATGTAAAGAAAAGTCTAGATCAAATTAAATGTCTTTATGAAATAATAATAATTAATGATTGCTCGTCTGATAATACAGAAAATATTTTAAAAAAATATGAATTAAGCAAGCATTTAAAAATTATTCATCATAATAAAAATATGGGCAAAGGAGCTGCAGTAAGATCTGGGATTTCAGCTTCTAAAGGTGAATTGATTATTATACAGGATGCTGATTTGGAGTATAACCCTAGAGATTATAAAAAACTGTTAATTCCTTTTGAAGAAACAGATGCAGATGTAGTTTATGGATCAAGATTTATTGGTGGAGGCAATTATGTTCGAATTCATTTTTTTTGGCATTTTTTAGCTAATAAAATTTTAACTTTTATTTGTAACTTTTTTACAAATTTAAATTTAACAGATATGGAAACTGGATATAAAGTATTTAAAAGAAATATTCTCCTGAAATTAGATTTAAAAGAAAATTCTTTTGGAATTGAACCTGAATTAACAATTAAGTTATCAAAAAAAAATGCAAAATTTTTTGAGGTACCAATTAGTTATAATGGCAGATCTTATGCTGAAGGAAAAAAAATAACTATAAAAGATGCATTTAGAGCTTTATTCTGCATATTTAGATATAGTATATTCAAATAATTTAATAAAAAAGAATCTTTACATTTTTATTTTAATTAAGTAAAAGACTGTGCCTGGTGATTTTTGCGAAGGGGTTATACCCGATCCCATTCCGAACTCGGAAGTCAAGCCTTTCTGCGCCGATGGTACTTTGTCTTAAGACATGGAAGAGTAGGACATTGCCAGGCTAAAATCTTAAATGAAAAATTTCATAGTTGTGACTGGTGGAGCAGGTTTTGTTGGATCAAACTTAATAGATCTACTTTTGAGAAAAACTAACTTTAATATTCTAAGTTTAGATAATTACTCATCAGGGTTTAAAAAAAATCATATTAAAAATAAAAGAGTAAAATATTTAAAAGGTGATACTTTAAATATTAGCAAAATTTTAAATAAATATTATAATAAAATTAATTCTGTTTTTCATTTTGGTGAGTTTGCTAGAATTTTTCAAAGTTTTGAAAAATTTGATGAATGTTATAGATCAAACTCAATTGGTTCAAAATCTGTTTTTAAATTCTGTTTAGATAACAAAATAAAACTTATTTATTCAGCAACTTCTGCAAGTCTAGGAAACAAAGGTCAAGATAAAAACCTTTCTCCTTATGCATTTACAAAATCAAAAAATTTAGAATTATTGGAAAATTTAAAAAAATGGTTTGATTTTAAATACGAAGTTATTTTTTTTTACAATGTTTATGGTCCAAGACAAATTAAAGTTGGAGATATGGCGACGGTAATAGGCATATTTGAAAATCAATATTTACATAATAAACCTTTAACTGTTGTCAAACCTGGTTCTCAGACAAGAAGATTTACTCATATTAATGACACAGTTCAAATTTGTTACGAGGCCTTTAAAAAAAACAAGTGTAAGTATTACAGTATTAGCAGCATTAACTCGTATTCAATATTAGAAGTTGCAAAGATGTTTAAGAGTAAAATAGTGATGTTAAAACCTAGGCTGGGTGAGCGATATGCCTCTGCTTTGACCAAAATCTCTAATGATAACAAAATAATTCAAAAATATGGAAAAATACAATTGAAAGATTATATAAGTTCCTTTATTAAAGGCCCCTGATTATGAAAATTAAAAGTTCATTAAAATCTATTAAAAAAAGAGATTTAAACTCAAAACTTGTCAGAAGAAGAGGAAGAGTTTACGTCATTAACAAAACAAACCCAAAATTCAAAGCAAGACAGAAGTAATTTATGGATAATGAAAACCATAAAAATACTTGGAATAATTTTACTAAATTTGTTTTATGGGGAACAGTTGTTATTATTATGGTTTTAATTTTAATGGCAATATTTCTTTTATAGTATCTTAATTTATTTTTTATGAATTTAGCCTCAATTTCAGAAAACCATAATATTGAGAAGCGAATAGCGATTACTCCAGAAATTGCAAAAAAATATATCAGCTTAGGATTTAATTTAACATTATCAAACGATTACGGAACTCATTTAGGTTTTAGTGATGAAGACTATAAAAATTTAGGAGTTAATTTTTTAGAAAATGAAGACGAAATAATTAAAAATTCTGACATTGTTATTCAATTAGGATTGCCAGATGATAAAAAGTTTTCACAACTTAAAGAAAATCAAACTTTAATAGGATCATTGAATGCTTTTATAAACAAAGAAAAATTAGAGAATTTAAAGAATAAAAAAATAAATTGTTTTTCATTAGAGTTGTTACCAAGAATAACAAGAGCTCAATCAATGGATATTCTATCCTCACAAGCTAACCTTGCTGGTTATAAAGCTGTGGTGGAGGCTTTTCAAGTTTATGAAAAAGCAATTCCGATGATGATGACAGCAGCTGGAACTATTCCTGCAGCAAAAGTATTAGTGGTTGGAGCGGGAGTTGCAGGATTACAAGCTATAGCAACAGCTAAAAGAATGGGTGCTGTTGTATTTGCAACCGATGTCAGAATGGCATCTAAAGAACAAGTTGAAAGTTTAGGTGGTAAATTTTTAACTGTTGAAGGATCTGAAAATTTAGAAACAGAAGGTGGTTATGCAAAAGAAGCTTCAGATGAATTTAAAAAGAAACAGGAAGAATTATTAACAGAGACATTAAAAAAAATTGATATAATAATTTGCACTGCTTTAATTCCAGGTAGAGAAGCTCCAAAAATTATTAAAAAAGATATGTTTAAAAATTTACAACCAGGTTCAGTCATTTATGATTTAGCAGCTGTTCAAGGAGGAAATACTGCTTTCACTGAAGTTGACAAGATTGTCGAAAAAGATGGTGTTAAAATTTTAGGGGAGGCAAATATATTAAATAAATTACCTGTATCAGCTTCTAATTTGTATGCTAAAAATGTATTTAATTTTATCTCTAATTTATATGATAAAGAAAATAAGAAACTAAATATTAATTTAGAAGATGAAATAATAGAGAAAACACTTATTAAATAGTATTATGGAAATAGATCCTTTTATATTCAGATTAAGCATATTTATATTATCAATATTTGTTGGGTATTATGTGGTGTGGAGTGTAACGCCCTCGTTACATACACCATTGATGTCTGTTACAAATGCAATCTCCTCAGTAATTATCGTAGGTGCAATTATTGCAGCTTTGTCGGGGAGTGATGAATTAGTGTTTTCTTCATCTAGTATTTACGGATTTTTTAGCGATTATTTTAGCAGCTGTTAATATTTTTGGTGGATTTTTAGTTACCCAAAGAATGCTTGCTATGTATAAAAAAAAGAAAAAGGATAAATAATAAATGTCAGCAAATTTATCTGCAATTTTATATTTGGTATCTGGGGTTTTATTTATCTTAGCTTTAAGAGGTTTGTCATCTCCAGAAACTTCAAGACAGGGTAATTTATTTGGAATTATTGGAATGTTAATAGCTGTAACTGTAACATTTCTCTCAGTTGGAAATCTTAGTTCTGGATTTATATATGTTTTAATATTTTTAGCCATTGGTGGAAGCATAGGAGCATTTATTGCATATCGAATACCAATGACTGCAATGCCAGAATTAGTGGCTGGTTTTCATAGTTTAGTTGGTTTAGCTGCAGTATTTGTTGCAATCTCAGCATTTATTAATCCAGCAGCATTTAATTTAGGGACACCGGGAAATATTAAGCTTGCAAGTTTAATAGAAATGGCAATCGGAGCAGCGGTTGGTGCGATCACTTTTTCTGGATCTGTTATAGCTTTTTTAAAATTACAAGGAATAATGTCAGGTGCGCCTATTACCTTTAAAGGTCAGCACTTATTAAATGCATTATTATTAGTTTTAATTATAATTTTAACAATTTACCTTTGTTCAACACAATCAGCTAATTTATTTTGGATATTAATAGCAGTATCTTTTTTAATTGGATTTTTAATTATTATTCCAATTGGTGGTGCAGATATGCCTGTTGTAATTTCAATGTTAAATTCTTATTCAGGTTGGGCTGCAGCTGGAATTGGATTTACTTTAGAAAATACTGCTTTAATTATTACCGGTGCATTAGTTGGATCGTCTGGAGCAATACTTTCATATATAATGTGTAAAGGAATGAATAGATCATTCTTTAATGTTATTTTAGGTGGATTTGGGGCAACAGATCAAACATCTCAAAGTCAAAATAAAGAACAAAGACCAGTTAAAAGTGGTAATGCTGACGATGCAGCTTTTTTAATGAAAAATGCCTCTTCAGTTATAATAGTTCCAGGTTATGGAATGGCGGTAGCACAAGCTCAACATGCTTTGAGAGAAATGGTAGATACATTAAAAAAGAACGATATTAAAGTATCATACGCTATTCATCCAGTTGCTGGACGAATGCCAGGACATATGAATGTTTTATTGGCAGAAGCTAATGTTCCATATGATGAGGTTTTTGAGTTAGAGGAAATAAATAATGATTTTGCAAATGCAGATGTTGCTTTTGTTATTGGAGCAAATGATGTTACCAATCCAGTTGCAAAAACAGATCCACAAAGTCCAATTTATGGAATGCCAGTTTTAGATGTAGAAAAATGTAAGTCTGTATTGTTTGTAAAAAGAAGCTTGTCACCTGGATATGCAGGAATAGATAATGATTTATTCTATAAAGAAAATACTTTGATGTTGTTTGCAGATGCAAAAAAAATGACAGAAGATATTACTAAGAATTTGTAGATCATATGAATACAAAGATTTTTTGTGACATTGCAGACATATCTTTAATAAAAAAATTTAACAAAAAAAAAATTGTAAAAGGATTTACAACTAATCCAAGTCTAATGAGAAAAGCAGGTGCAAAAGATTATAAATCTTACTCTAAACAAATACTCAAAGTTTGTAGAAATAAACCTATTTCATTTGAAGTATTTGCTGACGATCAGTACTCTATGATTGAGCAAGGAAAAAAGATAAATAGTTGGGGTAAAAATGTGTATGTTAAAGTTCCAGTAGTGAATTCAAAAAATAAATTTTCAGGACATGTAATTAAAGAGCTTAATGATAAAAATATTAAATTAAATATTACAGCAGTATACACAGCCAATCAAACTGCAAAAATACTCAAGGTAATTAATAAAAAAACAAAAGTTATAATTTCAATATTTGCAGGTAGAGCAGGCGATACTGGCAAAGATCCAATACCAGAATTTTCCAAGAGTATAAAATTAGCAAAGAAATTCAAAAATGTAGAAATTCTATGGGCAAGTGTTAGAGAGCCATATAATTATTTACAAGCTAAAAAATTGGGCTGTCATATAATTACTATTCCTCCAACTGTAATTGAAAAAATAGAAAAATTTGGAAAATCATTTAATCAGTTAACTATAGAAACAGTTAAAGCATTTCTTGTTGATAGTAAAAAATCAAATTTTAAAATATTATAAGATTGGTTGCGGGGGACGGATTTGAACCGCCGACCTTCAGGTTATGAGCCTGACGAGCTACCAGACTGCTCCACCCCGCGGTATTTTTAAATTCTATTTTTGAGTTTATTTAACTTCTTAACTCTTTTTATATTTTCTTGAAGAATTCTTTTTTTCTTCTCTGATGGTTTTTCATAAGTATTCTTTAATTTAATAACTTTAAAGAAACCATCTCTTTGAAGTTTTCTTTTTAAAACTCTCAAAGCTTGTTCAACATTATTATCTTTAACTTCTATTTTAATAACTACCTCCAAAAAAGTGGTTAATTAACACTTTTATAAATTTATGTCTATCGTTTTTATTTATCAAAGAGATACCTGGTTTGACTTACTTTGTTTTTCTTTTTCTTTTTTTTCTCTTTTTATTCTTCTTTCCGCTTTTTCAATAGCCTCTACCAAATCTTTTTGAGTAAATAAATTTAGAGCAACGGGATCTTTTGGATTTAAATTATTATAATTCCAATAACTTTTATTTCTAATTGATGTCACAGAATTTTTAGTAATCCCAACCAATTTTGCTATTTGAGAGTCTTTTAATATGTTGTGATGTTTAATTAACCATAAAGCTGAGTCGGGTTTATCTTGTCTTTTTGATAGAGGAATATATTTCTTTATTTTTTTTTCATTATTTGAAATTTCAATATCACTACTTTTAATATTTAATGGTCTATTTTCATCTTTTGATGATAGATCAATTTCCTCTCTTGAAAGTTGTCCAGAAATAATTGGGTTATAAGCTTTGATACCTTTTGCAACTTCTCCATCGGCAATCCCTTGAATTTCCACTTCATGCAGTTTACAAAAATCTGCAATTTGCTTGAACGTTAAAGTTGTATTTTCTACTAACCATACGGCAGTTGCCATTGGCATTAAGGGCGCGTTTGACATTTAGCTTTTTTTTTCCGATTTAAAATTTTGAAATTTTTTATTAAATTTACTTATTCTGCCTTTATCCATTAATTTTTGTTTTCCACCAGTCCAGGCAGCATGAGATTTAGGGTCTATCTCTAATTTTAATATATCCCCCTCGGCACCCCAAGTTGATTTAGTTTCAAATTGAGTACCATCAGTCATCTCAACCTTAATAGTGTGGTAGTTTGGGTGTATGTCTTTTTTCATATCGAGACTTATAGCAAAAGAAACTTAGAACACAATTAAAAGTTCTTTAAATTTTCGTGCATTTTATCGTTAATTGCACCACTTGATGCTCGAATATCTATATTATTATGATCGAATTTATTTAAATCATTAACTATCCCACCTGCCTCCTCTACCAATAAGGCTCCAGCTGCTACGTCCCAAATGTTAATTTTATTATGAAAAAAACCATCTAATCTACCTGAAGCTACATAAGCTAAGTCTAGAGCTGCACATCCGCTGTACCTCATATTCAAATTGCTGAATTTGACTCCCTCATGATTACTAGAAAACAAACATTCATCAATCAAGTTTTTATTTGATACTCTTAATCTTTGATTATTTAGATAAGCTCCCTTATTTTTTTCTGCATAAAACATTTCATCTTTAATAGGATCATAAATTAGACCACTAATTATCTTTTTTTTAGATTCAAGAGCTAAACAAATTGCAAAATGAGGAATACCATGTAAAAAATTTGTTGTACCATCTATAGGATCGATAATCCAAATATTATCTTTATCTTTGTTTTCAATTGAACCAACTTCCTCTGATAAAAAAGAATAATTTTTTTTTGTTTTAGAAAGTTCTTCAATAAGAATTTTTTCTACATGTTTGTCAGTTTTTGTAACAAAATCTCGTGGCCCTTTTTTAGATACTTGTAGTTTCTCAACTTCTCCAAAGTCTCTTATGGCAGACTTTGAGGCTTTTTCAGCTGCTTTGATCATAATATTCAAATTTGAGGATATAGATATCATTTTAGATTTTTTTAATGTATTCTAAATTTCTAGTATCAACTAAGATTTCGTCACCTGTTTCAATAAACGGTGGAACTTGAATGTTTAAGCCATTATCAAGAGTTGCTGGTTTATAAGATGATGACACAGTTTGTCCTTTAAGGGCTGCATCAGTAGTTTCAATTTTACACTGTACTTGGTTAGGTAATTCAATTGATAATGGGTTTTCATTATAAAAGCTTACAGAAACTTGCAGGTTTTCAGTTAAAAGTTTTCCCTTATCTCCTACATTTTCTTTTTTTATTTCTATTTGTTCAAATGTTTTTGGATCCATAAAAAAATAATTAGCTTCATCACTATAAAGATAAATGAAAGCGGTTTCCTCCAATGATGCTTTTTCTACTGTTTCACTTGATCTAAATCTTTCATTTAATTTTGTATTTTTATTTAAGCTTTTCATTTCAACTTGAGCAAATGCGCCACCTTTTCCTGGTTTTACATGTTGTGTTTTCAAAACTTGCCATAAGTCATTTTTATATTCTAAGAGCATCCCAACTCTTATTTCTCCAGCATTAATTTTCATTTCAATCTTTCTATAGCTTGCAATGGTTTATATTTTTTATTTTTCCAAATGTAGCCTGAGATAGCTAAAAAATTAGCATTATTCAATAATAGATTTTTATAATTAACATCATTAATTCCACCAATAGCTACCGTTGGGGTTTTTGTAAATTTTTTAACTTTATTTAAAATCTTTATAGAGGCTACATGCTTAGTTTTTTTAGTTTTAGATTGATTAAAAGCACCAAAGGCAATGTAATCAGCTTTTGCGTTAATTGCTTTTTTTGCTAATTTCAAAGAATTATGACAGGTAATTCCTATAATTTTTTTACCAAGTATTTTTTTTGCTATGTTAATATTCACATCTTTTTGACCTAGATGGCAACCATCTGCGTTTAATTTTCTAGCAAGCAAAGGATCATCATTAATTATAAATTTTACTTTATTTTTTTTACAAATATTTTTAATTTTTTTTCCAATTATCACTTTCTTATTCTGAGAGTAACTTTTAAGTCTAAGCTGGAAAAAACTTACTTTTCCAGTTTTTAAAACTAACTTTAGATTGTTATAGAAAGAATTATATATTTTGTTAGGAGAAATAAGATAAATAAATTTTTTTTTATTTATTTTCAAGATCGCTAGACCATTTCCCTTGAGCAGCTAAAGTACACATTTTAGCTCTATGATTAAAAGTAGTTTGAGTTGCTTCTACATTTTTAACATCATTGGACCAAATTTTTAAAGCACTTTGCTGAAGAGCTCTTCCATATGAATAGGTC
>CACNXU010000024.1 GCA_902624585.1 uncultured Pelagibacteraceae bacterium
GTAACGAAATTCGTTCAATTAAATTAGAAAAAATAATAATTTATGAGGAAAATGTCATATTACAAAGCTTATATAAATCAGCAACTGACAAAAATGTACCTGCAAACATTATAATTGAATTTGCAGGAATTTATGGATTTCAAATTGATTTTCAACGAGATATTAGACAAAAAGACAAATTTCATGTCATGTATGAAATTTTTTTGAATGAAAAAAAAGAAGTAGTTGAAACTGGTGAAATTCTTTTTGCAAATTTAAAACTTAGTGGTCAAGATAATAGTTTATATTATTTTGATAAGGAAGGAAGTGAAGGTCATTACGATAAAAGTGGAAAAAGTGTCAAAAAGGCATTGATGAAAACACCCATTAATGGAGCAAGACTTTCATCACCGTTTGGAATGAGAAAACATCCCATAGACGGTTTTAACAAAATGCATAGAGGTACTGATTTTGCAGCACCAATGGGCACACCTATAATGGCCTCAGGTGATGGAATAATAAAAAAAGCTGGGTGGTGTGGTGGAGGTGGAAATTGTGTAAAAATTAGACATAATTCAACTTATCAAACCGTATATGCACACATGTCAAAATTTGCACGAGGAATTAAATCTGGTGTAAGAGTCAAACAGGGCCAAACTATAGGATATGTAGGATCAACTGGAAAATCTACTGGACCACATTTACATTATGAAGTTATAGTGAATGGAAAAAAGGTTAATTCTCAAAAATTAAAACTTCCATCAGGAAAAATTTTAAAGGGTAAAGAAAGAAAGCTTTTTGAAACTAAAAAAATTAAAATAGATGTTCTTAAATCTGAAAAAATACTTGGAATAAATTAGTTAATTTCTGCTTGTGATTTTTCACTTTTTTTATTTTTATTATCCTCGGTAGATGTTTCCAATAAATTTTTTTCTCTATTTTCAGTATTTGTTGCTACATCAGAATTTGTGTCAGGCCTAGCTTCAGAAATTCTTTCTTTTTTAAGACTTTCACGTTCATTAATAATCCTAGTAAAATGATCCGCATGTTGTAAGTAATTTTCTGATAAAATTTTGTCACCATTTGATAAAGCTTCTCTAGCTAAATCATTATATTTTTCAATTAACTTGGGAGCGTTGTGATTATTTCTTCCGGGAGTTTTTCTTTTGAAGTTATCATTATTCGAGAAATTAGAACCAAATTTTGAACTTTCACCATTTGACTTAAAATTTCTTGCACTTCTTCTAAAGCCGCTTCTTCTATTGCTATTATTATTATTTCTAAATGTTACCATGATTTATTTAATTATATTTTTGTACTAATTATGCACCTATCATTATTAGCAAGATCTTTTTGAGAACTATTAATATAAAAACCCTCTTTTCTTAACAAATTAATAACTTCATTTTTTTGATCATATCCAATCTCTAAAATAAATTTTCCATTTTTTTTTACCAGTTCAGATGATTTTTTTATTACTTTTCTGATTTCTGATAAACCGTCTAATCCACCATCTAATGCTAGTCTTGGCTCAAACTCAGCAACATCTCTTTCCAAATACTTTAATTTACATGTTTTAATATAAGGAGGATTAGAAACAATTAAATCATATTTGCCTAAACTAAATTTGTCAACATCTGATTTATATAATTTTAATCTAGAATTTACTTTAAATTTAATTGCATTTTTTTCACATATATTTAAACATTTTTTACTTATATCGATACCTGTTCCATAAAAATTTTCTTTTTCCTTTAAAATTGATAATAAAATACAGCCTGAGCCAATACCAATCTCCAAAATATTGATTATATTTTTTTGTTTCGTTAAACTTAATACATTCTCTACAATTATCTCAGTATCAGGTCTTGGTATTAATATATCGTTTGTAATAAAAAACTCTGAGTTCCAAAAAAATTTTTTACTTGTCAAATAAGCAACTGGATTTCCTAGAGATCTTTGTTCAATCAACTTATAGAAATAATTTAGATCTTCCTTATCAACAATATCATCTGGATTTAATAAAATATAATTTCTATCTTTTTTAATTGTAGTTGCCATCAAAATTTCAGAGTCTAATTGAGAATTAGGTATTAAATTATTTCTTAAAATTTTTGATCCATTAATTATTGCTGAATTTATATTCATAAATTATTTTAAATTTCCTAAACTTTCCTCTTGTGCCTGTAAAGTTAAAGATTCAATCATTTCATCAAATACCTCGCCCTCTAGAAATTCATCTAGTTTGTGGAGTGTTAAGTTTATTCTGTGATCTGTAACTCTTCCCTGTGGAAAATTATAAGTCCTGATTCTTTCAGATCTATCTCCTGTACCAATTTTGGTCTTACGATCTTGAGATCTTTCTTGATCTATTCTAGATCTTTCAAGCTCATAAAGTCTAGCTCTCAAAATTTTCATTCCTTTAGCTTTGTTTTTATGTTGTGATTTTTCATCCTGTTGAGATACAGATAAACCTGTTGGTAAATGAGTTATTCTAACTGCACTATCTGTCGTATTAACTGATTGTCCCCCTGGCCCTCCCGCTCGAAAGACATCAATTCTCAAATCAGTATCATTTATTTTTAAGTCTACTTCTTCTGCCTCTGGTAAAACAGCAACTGTTGCTGCAGATGTATGTACTCTTCCTTGTGTTTCTGTATCTGGCACTCTTTGTACTCTATGTACTCCACTTTCATACTTTAGTGTTGAATAAATATTCTTACCTTTTATTGATGCTATAACTTCTTTTAAACCTCCTGCATCGCTTCTTGATATTGAAATTAATTCTAAAGACCATTTTTTTTTATGACTAACTTTTTCATACATTTTAAATAAGTCTGATGCAAATAAGCTCGCTTCCAATCCTCCAGTTCCTGCTCTTATTTCAATAATTGCATTTTTTTTATCTGCCTCATCTTTTGGTAACAAGAATAACTTTAGTTTTTTTTCATTGGCATTATGTTGATTTTGTAAATCTATTAATTCTAAATCTGCCATTTTTTTTAGCTCTTCATCAGAAGAACTATCATTTAACATCTTCTCCAATTCCTCTTTTTTAGCTTGAAAAGAAATATATTCTTTAGCATTGCCTATGATCTCATTTAAATCAGAGTACTCTTTAGATTTTTCAGCAAATAACTTATTATCTAATCCGCCTAAAGATAAATCTTTTTCTATAGATGAATGTTTTATTATTAATTCCTCAATCGTTTTTAGGGGTATCATATATTAGTTTTCTAGTTCAGATGCCTTTTTCTCAACTTCACTAACAACTTTATTAATTATATCATCCGTTAATACTTTTTCATTCTGAACACCAGACAAATAAAGCATATTATTACCTTTTCCACCTCCAGTAATTCCTATATCTGTCATTGCAGCCTCTCCTGGTCCATTAACAACACAGCCTATAATTGATAGTGTTATTGGTGTTTTAATATGAGCAAGTTTTTCCTCTAAAATTTTAACAGTATCAATTACTTGAAAAGCTTGTCTAGCACAAGACGGGCAAGATATAATCTTCACTCCCCTGTTTCTTAAATTAAGTGATTTTAATATCTCGTTTCCTATTTTCACTTCTTGAGTTGGATTGTCAGAAAGAGATATTCTTATTGTGTCTCCAATTCCATCCATTAACAAACTTCCAAGACCAATAGATGATTTAATGCTTCCAGAAATAAAACTACCTGCTTCTGTGATTCCAAGATGTAAGGGATAATCAGTGACTCTAGACAATTGTCTATATGCTGCAATTGAAAGAAATACATCTGATGATTTAACGCTTATTTTAAAATTAAAAAAATCTTTATCCTCTAAAATTTTTATATTTCTTTTAGCACTTTTAACTAACGCTTCTGGACATGGCTCTTTGAATTCCTCTAAAATATCTTTTTCTAAAGAGCCCGCATTTACTCCAATCCTTATTGAGCAATTATTATTCTTTGCAGCTTTTAAAACCTCGTGGATTTTTGTTTCATCTCCAATATTTCCTGGATTTATTCTTAAACAGCTAGCTCCATTTTCAGCTGCTTCAATTGCTCTTTTGTAATGAAAATGAATGTCTGCAACAACTGGTATTGAAACATGTTTTATTATTTCTTTTAAGGCTAAAGTTGAACCTTCATCAGGACACGACACTCTAACAATATCAGCACCTTCTTCAGCTATATCATTAATTTGTTTTATAGTTGCATTAACATCGGTAGTTAAAGTATTCGTCATTGACTGAACAGATATTGGATTATCACCACCAATTTTTACTTTTCCCACATTTACTACTTTTGTTTTTCTTCTTTTAATATTTCTAAAAGGTCTTACACTCATATTAATTACTCTAATTTAAATTCTTTATGTAAAGCTGCTACTGCTCTTTTAACATGCTTAGCAGAAACTAGAACTGAAATTTTTATTTCAGAAGTAGAAATAACTAAAATATTAATTTTTTTTAAAGCAAGTGCCTGAAACATTCTATATGTTATTCCAGGGGTAGTTATCATTCCTACTCCAATTATTGAAACTTTAGAGACTCCTTTATCAAATGATAATTTTTTAAACGATATGTTTTTGTTTTGTTTAATTAACCTTTCAGTTTTTTTTAAATCTTCAGATTTAATAGTAAATGTAAGATCAGTCTCTCTTCCATCTAAAGAAATATTTTGAACCACCATATCTACGTTTATAAGATTTTTTGATAATGGTTTAAAAATAGAAGCAGCGACCCCAGGCCTATCTTTGACCCCTACAACTGTTATTTTAGCATCATTTTTAGTTGAAGATATTCCAGTAATAATTTGGTCACTAAATGACTTTTTATAACCTGTTATTAAGGTTCCTGAATTTGACACAAAAGAAGATTTAACTTCTATATCTATATTGTTTATTTTTGCATCTTGAACTGACGTAGGCTGCATTACTTTTGAACCAAGAGACGCCATCTCTAACATCTCATCATAAAAAATTTTTTTGATTTTTTTTGCTTTTTTATATTGTCTTGGATCAGTTGTGTAAACTCCATCAACATCGGTAAAAATTATACACTCATCAGCTTTAATAAATTTTGCAAGCATAATTGCTGTTGCATCAGACCCGCTTCTTCCGATTGTAGTAATTCTCAAATTTTCGTTAACGCCCTGAAAACCAGTAATGACAGGTATACCACCTGACCTTATATAATTCTTAAGCCCTTTGATTCGTACTGAATTAATTCTTGCACTTGTGTGGGGACCAATTGTTAAAATAGGCAACTGCCAAGATGTCCAAGATCTTGATTTAAATCCTATGTGCTTAAGTCTACCTGCAATAAGTGCGCACGATACCTGCTCTCCAGTTGAAACTAATGTGTCATATTCAGCTCTATCAAAATTATCACTAATTAACTTAGATTTGCTTACTAATTCATTTGTCACACCACTCATCGCTGAAGATACAACAATAACTTTATATTTTTTCTTTTTGTAGAAAGCAATTATTTTACAGACCTTTTTAATTCTATCTATACTCCCAACTGAGGTTCCTCCAAATTTTAATACGACTGTTTTCATGCTAGTTTTAATTGTAAATATTTAATAAATAATTGATAAAATACATCTTAATTGTTATGTCAACTATTTATCACAATGAGTAGCGTAAATAAAAAAGAAATAGAAAAGTTTTCTAAAATTGCCTCTGAATGGTGGAATCCAGATGGAAAATTTAAACCATTACATAAATTTAACCCAATCCGAATTCAGTATATTAAAGAGAGCATTATAGATAATTTCAAATTAAAAAACAAAAATAAACCCTTATCAGGAATAAGTGTTTTGGACATCGGTTGTGGTGGGGGATTACTTTCTGAACCAATGTCAAGAATGGGTGCTAGTGTAACTGGAATAGATGCATCATATAGAAATATAAAAATTGCTGAACTGCATTCAAAAGAAAATAAATTAAAAATTAATTACATATGCTCATCACCAGAAAAACTTAAAGTTGAAAAAAAATTTGACGTAATTTTAAATATGGAAATTATTGAACACGTAGAGGACGTAGATTTTTTTCTTAAGTCTTGCTCAGAGCTATTAAAAAAAAATGGATTAATGTTCGTTGCAACAATAAATAAAACTTTAAAATCTTATATTTTTGCAATTGTCGGTGCAGAGTATGTTTTAAGATGGCTTCCAATCGGAACACACGAATGGGAAAAATTTGTTAAACCTGAGGATCTTAAAAAAATTATGACAAAATATAACTTATCTTATAATAAATTTGACGGTATGAAATTTAATATTTTAAAAAATGAATGGAGTATTTCTAAAGACTTATCAGTTAACTATATTGGAAAGTTTATAAAGAACTAATTATCTTTTTCATCTATCCAGGGGATCATTTGTACATCTATACCTTCCTCCTTTAATTCTTTTAAATCTTCCTTTGATGCACTTCCATAAATACCCTTCGATTTTTTTTTACTATTATAATGTATTGATCTAGCCTCATAGACAAAATTATCACCAACATATTTTAAATTATCTTTAATAAATTTTTGATAACCAATTATTGTTTTTTTCACTTTGTTGTATCTTTCTAAGTTTACTTTTTTATCTATTTTAGATTTACTGTTGATTAATTGAGGGGCCATAATTGTTTTTTGAACATTTGCAGAATTACAATTGTGACAATTCAAAAGTTTTTTCTTTTTTAATCTGTCATATTCATTTGAAGATGCAAACCAACTGTCAAAATTTAAGTTACAGTTTTTACATGCAAGTCTATATTTAATCATTATATTTAAATAAATATGTAATTAATTTTTTCAATAAGCTAACTTCTATAATCAGCATTAATTTCGACATATTTTTTTGTAAAATCCATCGTATAAACTTTAAAATTTTTCTTACCTGTGAAGATTTCAATATTTATTTCAATATTTTCAGATTTCATATAATTAGCAGCTAGTTTTTCATCATAACTTTGATTTATTTTACCTGATTCTATGATTGTTATATTTCCAAATTTAATTGATAATTTTTTTAAATTAATTTTTGGTCCCGCCTTACCGATTGCCATTATTACTCTTCCCCAATTTGGGTCTTCTCCAGCAATTGCTGTTTTTACTAGTGGGGAATTTGCAATTGAGAAAGCAATTTTTTTTGCATCCATTTCATTTTTACATTTACCAACATTTATTGTAATAAATTTTGATGCTCCTTCGCCATCTGAAACAACTCTTTTAGCCAAATTCAGAAGAACATTGTTCAGGGCTTTGTCAAAATTTTTAATTTTATTTTCACCTACACTTTTTACTAGAGAATTTTTTACTTCATTAGTTGCAAAAATACTTGCCATATCATTGGTACTTGTATCTCCGTCACACGATATTGCATTAAATGTATTGGTTATATTTTTTTTGAGTAACTTTCCTAAAATATCATTAGATAAAGTCGCATCAGTAAAAAGATAAACTAAGGTTGTTGCCATATTTGGATGTATCATTCCTGAACCTTTGGCTATTCCATATATTTTTACTTTTTCACTTCCAATTTGACATTCTTCCATCGCTAGTTTGGGTTTTGTGTCTGTAGTCATGATTGCAAGCGCTGCTTTCATCCAAATAAACTTATTTTGTGTATAACGAACTTTACTAATTAAAGTTGAAATATTATTTGAAATTTTTTCATACGGAAATTTTTCTCCGATTGTACCTGTACAACCAAAAATTATATTATTCGTAGAAATTTTTTTAGGTATTTTCTCGTCTTCTTTTTGTTTTTGATTAAGTTTACTTGAAGTTAATTCTGCTATCTTCTTTAAGCTTTCGTAACCTTGCCTTCCAGTAAAAGCATTTGCATTTCTTGTGTTTACAATAAGAGAAAATATCTTTTTTGGTCTTTGATTAATATTCCATTTTATATTTTCAGATACTATTTTGGACTGAGTATAAACTGATGCATAATTTGCTCCTTCTCTAAAATAAAACATGGTCAAATCATCTCTAATATTTTTATATAAGTTCGCAGAAACAACAGAAATTGAAAGACCATCAAGATGATCGAGGTCTTGAAAATCAATCATTTTAGTATTTTTTGATTTTGAAGATAGAAAATTTGTTAAATTTATTCCCATATTGTTTAAAATTTTTATTTAATACATATATTAAACAATATAAGTAAAGAATAAATCAAATAGTAATGTTTAACCCTATAAATTTAATTACGAAATTCATTAAATCTAGTAATCAAAAAGAGCTAGATAGGATCGGTAAAATTGTTGAAAAAATAAACTTGCTTGAGAAAGATTTTGAAAATCTAAATGATGCTGAATTTCCAGAAAAAACTCTAGAATTTAAAAATCAAATAAAAAATGGGAAATCTTTAGACGAATTACTTCCAGAGGCTTTTGGTCTAGTCAGAGAAGCTGCAAAAAGGACCCGAAATGAAAGACACTTTGATGTTCAATTAATTGGTGGTGTTGCTTTGCACGAAGGTAAGATTGCTGAGATGAAAACAGGTGAAGGTAAAACTTTAACAATTACTTTAGCAGCTTATTTAAATGCATTAAATGAGAAAGGTGTTCACATAGTTACTGTTAATGATTATCTAGCAAAAAGAGACTCGATCGAAATGGGTGAAATATATAATTTTTTAGGTCTCTCTTCTGGATATATTAATAACGACCAGGATGATGCTAATCGTAAAAAAAATTATAATTGTGATGTTACATACGCAACTAATAGCGAGTTAGGATTTGATTACTTACGAGATAATATGAAATTCTCTAAGCAACAAATGGTTCAAAGAGATCATAATTTCTCAATTGTAGATGAGATAGATTCGTGTTTAATTGATGAAGCAAGGACACCTTTGATTATTTCTGGAGCAGCAGAAGATAAAACTTCTCAATACTTAGCTATCAATAAATTAATTAGAATCTTGAAAGATAAAGATTTTGAGATAGACGAAAAAGAAAAAAGTGTTTTATTGACAAATGATGGAATTAATAACGTCGAAAAAATTTTTTCAGATGCTGGCATATTAAAAAACAATAATTTTTATGATCCAGAAAATCTGCATTTGGTTCACCATGTTAATCAAGCTTTAAGAGCAAATCATTTATTTGAAAAAGGTAAAGACTATATTGTTAAAGATGGAAATCTAAAAATTATTGATGAACTTACTGGAAGGATTTTAGAAGGTAGACGATTTGGTGATGGTCTGCATCAAGCATTAGAAGCCAAGGAAAAAATTCAAGTACAAGCAGAAAATCAAACTTTAGCTTCAATAACTTATCAAAATTATTTTAAACTTTATAAAAAAATATCTGGTTGTACTGGTACAGCTGCTACAGAGTCAGAGGAATTTTTTGAAATATACAACCTACCAGTTGTTGTTATTCCTACAAATAAAAAAATGATCAGAAAAGATTTTAATGATTTAATTTTTAGAACAGAAAAAGAAAAAAATGATGCAATTGTAAGTAAAATCATCGAGAGACACAAATTAGGACAGCCTATTTTAGTATTTACATCAAGTATAAATAAATCTGAAATTTATTCAGATTTATTAAATAAAAAAAATATTAAACATGTGGTTTTAAATGCAAAAAATCACGAAAATGAAGCTGATATAATTGCAAATGCAGGTAAAGAAAATTCATTAATTATTACAACAAGTATTTCTGGTAGAGGAGTTGATATTCAGCTTGGTGGTAAAAAAGGATCTATTTCAGAAGATCAATTAAAAATAAATAAAGATAAAATTAAATCTTTAGGTGGGTTATTTGTGATTGGCACTGAAAGAATGGAGTCTAGAAGAGTAGATAACCAAGCTAGAGGAAGATCTGGAAGACAAGGAGATGAAGGTAGTTCGGTATTTTATGTTAGTTTGGAAGATGATTTAATGAGAATTTTTGGATCAGAGTCTATGAATAGTATGCTAGAAAAACTTGGACTCAAAGACGGTGAAAGTATTGATCATCCTTGGATAAATAAAGCATTAGAAAGAGCCCAACAGAAAGTAGAGGCTAGAAATTTTGATATAAGAAAAACACTAATTAAATTTGACAATGTTCTAAACGACCAAAGGCATGTTATATTTTCGCAGAGGAAAAGTTCAATGAGTAGTGATAATATTTTCGACTATTCTGATGATTTTTTAAAGGAAATTTCCAATAAATTAATAAAGTTAAAAATTTCAAATTTATCAAATCCTAAAAGTAATGAATTCAATAATAGAACCAAACAAATAGTGGGAAAGAGCTTCAAGGAAACTGAATTTAAAGAATTAATTGAGTCTAGTGATAATGATTTTATAGATAAAATCTTTAAAAAATTTAAAGATACTAGAGATGAACGAATAAAACTTTTGGGTGAAAATCACGCAAAAGAAATAGAAAAAAGGATTTTTCTTCAATCAATAGATCTAAATTGGAAATCTCATATACAGTACTTAGAGCAATTAAGACAAGTTATTGGTCTTAGATCTTATGGTCAAAGAGATCCACTAGTTGAATATAAAAAAGAGGCTTTTGAACTTTTTTCTAATCTTTTAGAAAAATTAAAATTAGATTATGTAACAATTTTAATAAATTTGAAAGTTGTTTTAGAAACAAACGAGGAGAACAAGAATAAACAAAATGATGTTTCAAAAGAAATTTTAAAAAATAAAAAAATAGGAAGAAATGAACCTTGTTATTGTGGATCAGGTAAAAAATTTAAATACTGTTGTGGTGCTCTATAAAATTTAAATCAATAATAAAATTGTTGAAATTAAGATTAATCCGCCAATTATTATAAATATGATTTTGTTTGATTTTACAATATTATCTAAATTATTTTTCTGAATTGAAAGATTGCTTAAATCCTCAGTGCTAGTCATAAATCCATCATTTCTTCCAATTTTCAAAAATTTATTTTTTCTATCATTCTTAATTTCTTCTGGCGTTAACTCCTCAAAATATTTTAAATTTTTTATTAAAGTCTCCTTAACATTATTTAGAATTATATCTCTATCTCTATGTGCTCCTCCTATGGGCTCTTCAATTATTTCGTCAATAACTTTTAACTTTAATAAATCCTTAGCTGAGAGTTTCATAGCCTTTGCAGCATCAAGCATTTTTTTTGGATCTCTCCAGAGAATAGTTGCACATCCCTCAGGAGATATTACTGAGTAAATTGCATTTTCTAGCATAAGAACTTTGTTTGAAGAAGCTAATGCTATTGCTCCACCTGAACCACCCTCTCCTATGATTATAGCAATCGTTGGAACTTTTAACTCCATACAACACTCAATAGATTTTGCAATTGCCTCTGCTTGTCCTCGTTCCTCAGCCCCTACTCCTGGATATGCTCCTGGAGTATCAATAAAAGATATTATGGGAATATTAAATTTATTTGCCAATTTCATTAATCTGATGGTTTTTCTATAACCTTCGGGTCTCATCATTCCAAAATTTCTTTTAATTCTACTATCTAAATCCTCACCTTTTTCTTGACCTATTACTAAAACAGATATCCCATTAAATTTT
>CACNXU010000025.1 GCA_902624585.1 uncultured Pelagibacteraceae bacterium
ACTGGCAAGAATATTAAGATTTCAAGATATTATAATAAAAGAGATTTTGGTCTAGCTAAAAAAGCAATTTCTGAGATGCAAAAAGGTAAATGGTTATCAGCACTTAAAGTTGCAAAAAAAGCAAAGGATAAATCTATTTATAATTTTATACAATGGAGGTATCTTTTAACCACTGGTAATCAAGCATCTTTTTATGAATACCAAGTTTTTTTAAATAATAATTCGGATTATCCAAGAATTAACAGAGTTAGATATCTTGCAGAACATAAACTATCTACAGAAAGTGTTTCACCTAAAAAAATAATTGATTGGTTCAGGAAAAATGATCCATTAAGTGGTTATGGAAAAATAATACTTGGAGAAAGTCATATTTTAATTGGGGAAAAGAGTATAGGCACTAAGTTAATCAAAGAAGGATGGATAACTGCTGATTTAACAAAAAATGAATTAAAATATTTTAGAAAAAAATATAAAAAATATTTAAATGCAGATGACTATATAAAACGAGCTGATTATTTAGCTTGGAACGGAGACCGATGGGATTTAAAAAGGTTGATAAGATATCTACCAAAAGATTACGAACTTTTATATAACGCAAGACACCTTTTAATGAGTAAAGGCTATGGTGTTGATCAAGCTATAGCAAATGTTCCTCAAAAATTTAAAAATGATGCTGGATTAAACTATGATCGATTAAAATGGAGAAGAAAAAAAGGACGTGTCGATTCTTCAGCAGAAATCTTATTGAAAATAAAAAATAATAAAGAATATTTAGTTAGACCAGATATATGGTGGAAAGAAAGAGAAATTATTTCAAGAGCATTACTTTATAAGAAAAAATATGAAATTTCATATAAAATTTCGAGTAATCATGGAATGACTGAAGGATCTGAATATGCAGCAGCAGAATGGATGAGTGGTTGGATAGCTTTAAGTTTTTTAAAAGATCCAATAACAGCTAAAAATCATTTTAAAAATTTTTATGAGAATGTTAGTTACCCCATAAGCTTATCGAGAGGTGCTTATTGGATTGCAAGAGCGCATGAGAATATTGGTGAAATAGAACAATCAAATTATTGGTATAAGGAAGCATCAAAGTATCTAACTACATACTACGGCCAATTAGCTTTTTTAAAATTAAATCCAAATAAAAAATTTGAATTAGATAAAGATATGAAAATTGATCCAAAATATAGAATTCAATTTTTTAATAAAGAGCTTGTAAAAATTTCTTATCTTTTAGATGAACTAAAGAAAGATAAATATACAAAACATATTTTAAGACATTTAGCTAATGACAATATAGCTAAAGGCAGTGAAGTTTTAGCTGCTGAATTAGCTACAAATATAAATAGATATGATTTTGCAATTCAAGTTTCTAAAATTGCTTCATATCAAAAAAGATTTCATAATAAATATAACTACCCAATAATAAGCACTCCTAAATATATTAATAAAAGAAAAATTCCGGAAAGTGCTTTGATCTTATCAATAATTAGACAAGAGAGTGAATTTGATTTAGAGGCTAATAGTCATGCTGGAGCTAAAGGTTTAATGCAATTGATGCCTTACACAGCAAAATTAGTTTCCAAACAAGCTAAACTTCCTTATTCAAAATCAAGATTAACTACTGATCCAGAATATAATATTAATTTGGGATCACACTACATTGCGGGTTTAATTTTACAATATGATGGCGCTTACCCTTTTGCAGTTGCTGCTTACAACGCTGGACCCAACAGGGTTAAATATTGGAAAAGAATAAACAAAGATCCTCAAAAAAAACAAGTTGATTATGTTGATTGGATTGAGTTAATAAAATTTAGAGAAACAAGGAATTACGTACAGCGTGTAATGGAAAATTACAATGTTTATAGATATATTTTGGAACAAAGGCCCGTAACCATGAAAAACTTTTTTAAAGATCAACCGCTATTTTAGTGGCGGAAGAGGAGGGATTCGAACCCTCGGTACAAGTTTCCTCGCACGGTCATTTAGCAAACGACTGGTTTCAGCCTCTCACCCACTCTTCCGTATGACATTGTGTATTAAGCGATTGTATTGAAAATTCAATATATATAAAGTAATTATTCATTTATTATGAGAAATAAGTACTCAGTATTTTCATTAATTAAAAATGCTCTTTCCTATCATGAAAATTGGCAAAGAGCGTGGAAAGATCCTGTACCCAAAAAAGAGTACGACGCAATAATTATTGGTGGTGGTGGCCATGGATTAGCAACAGCTTACTATTTAGCAAAAAAACACAACATGAAAAATATTGCTGTTGTGGAGAAAGGTTGGATTGGTGGTGGAAATACTGGTCGTAATACTACTATAATTAGATCAAATTATTTATGGGACGCTAGTGCAGGTTTATATGATCATGCATTAAAAATTTGGGAAGGCTTATCTCAAGAACTAAATTATAACGTAATGTTTAGTCAAAGAGGTGTCATGAACCTTGCACATAATTTACAAGATGTTAGAGATTTAAAAAGACGAACACATGCTAATAGACTAAATGGAATTGATGCAGTCTATTTAAGCACAGAAGAAGTTAAAAAGTTTTGTCCAATTATTAATACTTCACCAGACATAAGATATCCTGTTTTAGGCGGTACATTGCAAAGAAGAGCTGGTACAGCAAGACATGATGCTGTTGCTTGGGGTTATGCTAGAGGAGCTGATGCCATGGGAGTTGATATTATTCAAAATTGTGAAGTTAAAGGTATTAAAAGAAATGGAGATAGTGTTGAAGGTATAGAAACAACAAAAGGATTTATTAAAACTAAAAAAGTTGGTGTTGTAGCTGCAGGTCATTCTAGTGTAATTGCAAATATGGCTGGCCTGAGACTGCCGCTTGAAAGTAAACCTTTACAGGCTTTAGTTTCGGAGCCTGTAAAACCTATAATCGATACTGTCGTAATGTCGAATGCAGTACATGCTTATGTAAGCCAATCTGATAAAGGAGAATTAGTTATTGGAGCAGGTACAGACGATTATGTTTCTTACACGCAAAAAGGAAGTCATCAAATAGTTGAAGGAACATTAAATGCTATTTTAGAATTATATCCAATTTTCAGTAGAATGAGGATGTTGAGACAATGGGGAGGAATTGTAGATATATGTCCTGATGCTAGTCCAATTTTAAGTAAAACTTCAATTAAAGGTTTATACTTTAATTGTGGTTGGGGTACTGGAGGATTTAAAGCAACTCCTGGATCAGGTGATTTATTTGCTCATACAATAGCTAACGATGAACCTCATAAACTAAATGCTGCGTTTAATTTAAATAGATTTGTAAGCGGTGACCTTGTTGATGAACATGGTGCAGCAGCGGTTGCTCATTAATGTTTTTGATAAACTGTCCATACTGTGGAGAACGTGATCAGCAAGAATTCAAAGCTGGTGGTGAAGCTCATATAGAAAGACCAAAGCAACCAACAGAATTAAGCGATGATGAGTGGGCAGAATATTTATTTATGAGAAAAAATATTAAAGGTGTTCAATTTGAAAGATGGAACCATACACATGGTTGTCGTAAATGGTTTAATATGGTTAGAGATACTTCTAACGACGAAATAAAAGCAATATACAAAATGGGTGAAAAACCACCTTCTCAATAAAATGACTAAAAATTTAAGAGTAAAATCCAGTGAATATATCGATGAAACTAATAGAGTTTCATTTAAATTTAACGGCAAAACTTATCATGGTTTTAAAGGTGATACATTGGCTTCTGCATTACTTGCAAATGATGTCCATTTGGTAGGTCGAAGTTTTAAATATCATAGACCAAGAGGAATAATGTCATGTGGTTCTGAAGAACCAAATGCAATTGTTCAAATAAATCCTGGTTCCGACAGAACTGAACCTAATGTTAGGGCCACCGAAGTTGAGATTTATGAGGGTTTAGAAGCTATAAGCCAAAATTGTTGGCCAAGTGTTGAATTTGATATTGGAGGAATAAATAATTTTATCTCTCCATTTCTGCCAGCAGGTTTTTATTACAAAACATTTATGTGGCCCGCTAGTTTTTGGGAAAAATACGAATTTTTTATTAGACATTCTGCTGGATTAGGAAAATCACCAACAACAAGTGATCCAGATACTTATGATCACCGTAATCTGCATTGTGATGTATTAGTAGTGGGTGCTGGTATATCTGGAGTATTAGCAGCAAAAAATGCGGCTAAAAACAATTTTAAAACATTATTAGTTGACGAGAAAAATGAACTTGGTGGTTCAACAATTTTTGAAAATAACGAATTTAACAAAATTGATAACAAAACTCCATCTGACTGGTTAAAAAAAGAAATAGAGGAACTTAAAAGTATTAAAAATCTTGAAATAAAAACTAGAACAAGTGTTGCAGCCTATCATCAATATAATTATCTCTTAGCTAGAGAAAATTTAACTGATCATTTAGAGATAAAAAATAAAAAAAATAAAATAAGACAAAGGCTACTTAAAATTAGGGCTAAGAAAGTTATTTTAGCTACAGGTTCTTTGGAAAGACCTTTAATATTTAATAATAACGATAGACCAGGAATAATGCTCTCCTCTGCTGTAAAAAAATATAGTGAATTTTATGGTGTTGCTTGTGGAAATAAAAATGTTTTTTTTACTAATAATGATAGCGCATATGAAAGTGCTTTATCTCTGCACAACAAAGGTATTAATGTTGAGGCAATAATAGATATTAGAGAACAATCCGAGAGTAAAATTGTAAAAAAAGTAAATGATGTGGGTATTAAGATTTACAGGTCGTATACGATTGTTGATACAGCTGGTTACAAAAGAATAAATAATATTTCAATTATGAAATTATCAAATGATGGAACCTCGGTAATAGGAAATAAAATTTCTATTTCATGTGATTGCTTGGGAGTTGCAGGTGGATGGACACCTGCTGTTCATCTATATACACAATCAGGTAGTAAATTAACATTTGATGAAGAAAAAAAAGCCTTCTTGCCAAACAAAAATACATCTGAACAAATTAGTGTTGGATCATGTAACGGAGATTTTAAGCTTGATGAAATATTTAATAATCTAAAAAAGAAAATAAAAGAAATGTTAAATATAAATGAAACTGATTTTGATAACATAAAGGTAGAAAATGATCAGGAAAACTCAAAAAGAAATATTTGGTTATTGCCCTCAGATAAAACCCTAGGTAAAACAAAACCATTTGTTGATTATCAAAATGATGCAACAGCTAAAGATATTAAACTAGCATTAAGAGAAGGTTTTAGATCTATTGAACATGTAAAAAGATACACAACGACTGGTATGGGAACTGATCAAGGTAAACTAGGGAATATGCATGCGTTAGGCATAATTGCGGATACAGCAGGTGTTAAAATGGGAGAATTAGGAACAACCACTTTTAGACCTCCTTACACACCTCTGACATTTGGCACAATTGTTGGTCGAAATGTAGGAAAGTTTTTTGATATTTTTAGAAGAACACCAATGAATGATTGGCATGTTGAAAATAAAGCTGAATTTGAAAATGTAGGTCAATGGAAGCGTGCATGGTATTACCCCATTAATGGAGAGACAATGCATCAAGCGGTACAAAGAGAAAGTAAGTCAGCAAGAGAGAGTGCTGGTATATTGGATGCCTCGACACTTGGTAAAATTGACATTCAAGGAAGTGATGCTTCAGAGTTTTTAAATAGAGTTTATACAAATGCTTGGTCTAAATTAGCTATAGGTAAATGCAGATATGGTCTAATGCTAAATGAAGATGGTATGGTTTATGATGATGGTGTTACAACTAGATTGGGAGAAAACCATTATATAATGAGCACAACAACAGGTGGTGCTGCTAATGTTTTAGGAAAGCTTGAAGATTATCTTCAAACAGAATGGCCAGAACTAGACGTATACTTGACATCAGTAACTGATCATTATGCTACTGCAAGTTTATGTGGTCCTAATAGCAAAAAGATTCTTAAAAAAATAATACCAGATTTAGATTTGTCAGATGAAAATTTCCCTCACATGTCATTCAAGGAAACTAATATTGGCAACATCCAATGTAGAATAATGAGAATTAGTTTCACAGGTGAACATAGCTACGAAATAAATGTTCAGGCAAGTTATGGAAAAAATTTATGGGAAAAGTGTATGGAAGCAGGTAAAGAATTTAATATTACGCCTTATGGAACTGAAACAATGCACTTATTAAGGGCAGAAAAAGGTTTTATAATTGTTGGTCAAGATACAGATGGAACCATGACACCTATTGATCTTCAAATGGATTGGATTGTTAGCAAAAAGAAATATGATTTCATAGGTAAAAGATCACTATATAGATCAGATACAATGAGAGAAGATAGAAAACAGTTAGTGGGATTGTTAACCGATGATCCAGAGATAGTTTTAGAAGAAGGTGCTCAAATTGTTTCAAAACTAAATCAAAGTCCTGTTGAAATGCTTGGACATGTAACTTCGAGCTATTTTAGTCCAAACTTGAATAAATCAATTGCCCTAGCAGTTATTAAAGGTGGAAAAGACATGATGGGAAAAAAACTATTCATACCAATGGAAGATAAAAATATTAATGTAACTGTTGCAAATCCAGTTTTTTATGATGAAAAAAATGAGAGGTTGAATGCTTAATTATAATTCAGTTATTAAAAATGAAATTAATCATGAAAGTGTTTCTATAAAAGAAATCTCTCCAGTGATAAAAATTAATGTAAGAGGTAAAAAAAGAGAGTTTTTAACAAATATTGGTAAAAATCTTAATATGATTTTACCTACGGAGGCAAACACTTCATCAACGAGTGACAAATTAACAGCAATATGGCTTAGCCCAGATGAATGGATGATAGTCTCAAATGAACTAGCGAGTAAAGACAATAATAAATACGATCTATATGAAGTCTTATTTAATAGCATTTCAAAAACAAACTTGGGTGCTGTTATAGATGTAACGGATCAATTTGTTCAATTAGAGCTTAGAGGCAAGAATGTCTATGAAATTTTTTCAGCAGGATCTCCCTTTAATTTTAATGAATTTAAGGAAAAGAAAGGATCAACAACACAGACAGTTTTAAATCATGTTGATGTAATTATACACAATAAAGATGAAAATATTGTAAATCTCTTTGTTAGAAGATCTTTTGCTGAACATCTTTATTCTTGGATCGAAGACAATACTTCTAGACTATAGTATTATTTTTTTCTTCTATAATCCCATGGCATTTCAAATTTACCTTGCCAGACACCTAATTTTTTATTTTTAGCATTAATTTCATCAGATACATATTTTTTTGAGTATTTTCTATAAACTACTGCGTAACCATTAGAAACTAGCCATGAGTTTAAATTTAAGTTTCTTTTATAACATTCTCCAATCAATCTATTATATCTATCAATATCTAAAATTTTACATTTAATTACTTTATTATTAACTTTTTTTTTTAATTTTTCAGTTGAAATTTTTCCACAAGGATAGTCCTTTTGAAATGAAAAAAAAATTATTGTTAAATAGGGTTTTTTACACATCTGTTTAAACTCGGGAGCATCTATTCCATGCAGTCTAATTTTTTTCGCATTAATTTTAATTGTATCACCATCAATGATTTGTGCATTACCAGAGATTTCCTTTATTTCTTTAGACTTAACATCATTATATGTGAGTAAAAAAAAGATAGAACAAATTATGATTAAAGTTATTACTTTTTTTTTAGTAAAAAACATTCTATTTCTATCTTCAAAAATTAAACATAAGCTAGTTTATTATTTATGTAATACTTCACATATAAAAATAACAGAAGCGAAATTGTCCATTGAAATATAGCCCATATATAAAAAAAGGTTTTAAAATCTGCACCGATAGTTATTGCTATATAAAACGATAAAATAGGCACAACCACATTTCTTATGATATTATTAATCATAGCTTTTCCTGATCTCTTTAAAGCCATAAAAAAACCATTTGATAGAAAAAATATTGGATAGGCAGGTAATATAATTGCAGAAATTTTTAAATAAATCGATCCATATAAAATAACCTCTTTATCAGATGAAAAGAATTTTGGGACAATATCAGCCAATGAAAAAATTAATATTCCAGCAATTATCATTATAAAAATTCCATATTTTATTGATACAAAATAAGTATTTTCCACTCTATCAAGAAATTTAGCACCAATATTTTGGGCTATTATAGAAATTATTGCGGTATTAATTCCTAATATTGGAAGTAACACAACTTGTTCAATTCTTGTTGCTGCACCATAACCAGCTACTGCATATTCACCTGATAAACCAACAAAAGTAAAAACTATTATTGCGGCAATTGAATAGCCAAAAATCGCTAAAGCAATGGGCATAGATTGAAAAAAAATTTCTATAAGAAACAAAAATTTTATTTTTAAGTATTCGATAGTAATATGTTTAATTCTACTATTATTGATTATTTTTATTAAGATAATTAACAATGAAACAGACTGAGCAATTAATGTTGCTATACCTATGCCCGCTACACCAAGTGGTGGAATAAATAAAAAACCAAAGATCAAAATAGGATTTAAGATTATATTTAATAAAAAGGATAGGATTAAAACATTTCTATAAGTTATTGTATCACCTTCAGCATGCAAAAAAGAATTCAAAGCTACAACTAAAATAAATATAATTGTTCCTGGAAATATAATATTCATATATTCAAGACCCAAATCTGTCACTTCTTTAGAGGAATTCATAATATAGAATACTTTTTCTGAAAAGAATAAGCCGATGAAAGTTATAAAAAGTGAAATTATTATTCCAAAAAAAATTACATGAGTAAAATATTTTAAAGCTTTCCTTTCATTTTTTTCACCTATACTACTGCCAATAAGAGATGTTCCAGCTACCGTAACACCAATTGAGGTCGCAACTATAATAAAATATAAAGGAAAAGATTTACTTAGTGCTGCTAAGGCCTCTGGTGATATTTTGCCTGCATAGAAAGTATCTACAATATTATAGAGCGTTTGAAATAATGTTCCAACACTTGCAGGTATAGCAAGTTTTTTCACTAATCTTGAAATGTCATCTTTCAATAAATTCATAATGAAAATAAAATTAATACTCTTTTTGGAAGGTATGTCTTTTTCCCTCTTTTTTAGCAAGATTTATTTGTTTTTGCCGCATTCTAAATCTTAATTTTTGATCTTTTGATAATGTTGAGTGACATTTTGGGCATGAAACACCTTCTTCATATTTTTCTGACTTTTTTTCTTTTGTTGAAAGAGGTTTTCTACAACCACTACAAATTCCGTATGTTCCTATTTTTAATCCATGTTTTAGACTAACTCTGTTGTCAAAAACAAAGCACTCACCACTCCATAAACTTTTTTTCTTATTAATTTTTTTTAGATAATTTAAAATACCACCATTTAACTGATAAATATTGTTAAACCCTTTTTTCTCTAAATATACAGATGCTTTTTCACATCGAATACCACCTGTACAAAACATAGCTATGGGCTGATTTTTATTTAATTTTTTTAAATATTTAGGAAAGTCCCTAAAGTTATCAATCTCAGGATTAATTGCACCTT
>CACNXU010000026.1 GCA_902624585.1 uncultured Pelagibacteraceae bacterium
CTTTATCTTCGATTCTAAGGTAATCTAATTTAAATTTATTTTTTCTTAACCCATCTGCATAAGAACGCATTGAGGATAAAAATAATAAAATTTTTTGTTTATGATGCTTTTCATACGTGCATAAACCCTTATCTTCTGCCATAAAAAACAGGTGGTCTTTTTTGAAGCGGTCTAGGTATTTTGTTGGAAATAATTGATTCCCGAGTATAAAAAATAACCTCATAGTTAAATATAACTAATAAAAATTTTTATGTCAGAAAAATATGTAATTTTTGGTGCGACAGGTTCTATTGGATCAAGTTTGGCTGAACAATTAAAAAACTCTGGAAATGATATTCATTTAGTCGCAAGAAATGAAAGTGAACTTAGTCCTATATCTGAAAAACTTGGTTGCTCATACACTATTGCAGATGTTTTAGAGGAAGGTTTTATTGAAAAAGTTAAATCAGATATTTCTGAAATTAAAGGCCTGGCTTATTGTGTAGGTTCTATTGATCTAAAACCATTAAGAATGGTAAGCGAACAAGACTTTCAAAAATGTATGAAACTTAATCTTTATTCTGCTGTGGAAGCTATTAAGGGATTTCAAGAAAGCTTAAAAAAGAATAAAGGTTCTATAGTGTTATTTTCAACTGTTGCTGCTCAAAGAGGTTTTACCAATCATGCAATCATAGCTTCAGCAAAAGCAGCTGTTGAAGGATTAACGGTTTCTCTTGCGGCAGAATTTGCTCCAAATATAAGAGTAAACTGTGTTGCGCCAAGTTTAACAAAATCTAAAATAGCAGGACCAATGTTAAAAAATACTGCTATAGCCGAAGGTATTGCAAAAGCACATCCTCTTAAAAGATTGGGCGAAGGTAAAGACTCTGCTGCTCTTGCTAAATTCTTACTGAAAGAAGATAGTTCTTGGGTTACAGGCCAAATTATTGCTGTAGATGGTGGTAGGTCTAAACTTTCATAAAGTGATCAAATATTTTTTATCGATATTTTTCTTTTTATTATTCTCATCACAAAGTTTTTCTGAAAATTTTACTTTTAAAAAATTGGTAGATTTAAATGACCCATGGGGATCATCCTTTCTAAATGATGAAGAGCTTATTATCACTGAAAAAACTGGAAAAATAAAAATAGTGAATATTATTTCTAAGGAAGTTTATGAACTTGAGCATAACTTAAATTATTTTGTACACGGACAAGGAGGTTTGTTAGATATTATTTATCAAAATAATTATTTATGGATTTCTTATTCAGAAAATAGAGGGGATTGGAAAACGAGCACCTCTATTGCAAAAGCTAAATTAGATAAAAAAAAATTAGATTTTGAAAATATATTTCAAGCTGAACCACCAATAGAATCTGGCTATCATTTTGGATCAAGACTAGCAATAAAAGATAATTATCTTTTTGCATCTGCTGGTGAAAGAGGACAAGGAATGATTGCTCAAGATCCAACAAAACATGCTGGAAGTATAATTAGAATTCATATTGATGGGAGTATCCCAAAAGATAATCCAAAGTTTGATGGTAAATCTAATTGGTTACCAGAAATCTACCAAATTGGTGTTCGTAACCCCCAAGGTTTAACTTTATCTCCTTTTGATGGAAAAATTTATATCAGTAATCACGGTGCAAAAGGTGGTGATTGGTTTGGTGAAGTAAAAAAAGGAGAGAATTATGGTTGGAAAATTTTAGGTTGGGGAGGCACGAATTACTCAGGATCTAATATTGGACCTAAATGGAAACCAGGATTTACAAAGGCAATTCAATACTGGGTACCATCTATAGCTACAAGTGCAATAACTATTTATAAAGGAGAAGAGTTTAATGAGTGGAATGGGCAAGCACTTATTACTTCACTAAAAGATAAATCGTTAAGAAAATTAAATTTTAAAAATTTATCACATGTAGAAGAAATAATTATTTTTAAAGACAAAATTGGAAGAATTAGAGATATTCAGGTACACCCAACTAATGGAAAAATTTATTTTCTTGCAGGAAATAGTTTATGGTTAATGGATAAAAAAAAATAAAATGATAGAAAGGCCTTATCATCATTTACCAGATGGTACTTTTAGAAACCCAAAAGGATCACCAGTAATAATATCTAGGTCAGCAAAATTTTCTTATAGAACTTTTAGTAAATTAAGAAAAAAAGTTGATCTAAATTATCCCTTAGAACATGTTGTTGAGAGAAAAAAAGTCCTGGAAAACTTAGAAAAATATAAAGACGATGATTATATTGCTTGGATAGGTCACGCTACATTCCTTATAAAATTAGGAAAAACAACAATTATAACGGACCCTGTATTTTCTAAAAATGCTGGACCACTTATTTTTGGCCCAAAAAGATTTACTAATCCTGCAATAAAATTAAATGAGATACCTAAAACAAATATTTTTTTACTAACTCACAATCATTATGATCATCAGGATATATCAACCATTAGAAATTTTCCTTTTAAGGATGCAAAAGTATTAACACCTTTAAATCTTGGTAAATATTTTAAAAGATACAAAGATGTAAACGAAATGGATTGGTATGATCAAAAAATTATAAATGAAAATTTAAAAATCACTTTACTTCCAGCAATTCATTGGTCAAAGAGAAGTTTAACGGATACAAATAAAACTTTGTGGGGTAATTTTTTAATACAATATAAAAATAAGAAAATTTTATTTGCATGTGATACAGGATATGGAGAAATTTACAAAGAGTTAGGGATAAAATATGGTCCAATAGATCTCACGATGATTAATATTGGGGCTTATAATTTTAAACCAATGTTTGATAAAACTATCTATCACACTACACCAGAGGAAGCCTTAAATGTTGCACAAGATTTAAAAAGTAAAAAAGTACTAGGAATGCATTGGGGAACATTTGTTTTATCATTTGAGCCAATTATGGAACCTCCAATTAGATTTAAAGATAATGCAGAAAATTACGGATATAAGAAAAGTGATGCTATTACTTTTAAGATTGGAGAAGTTAGTCCTTTAAATAAAATTTTAGAAAGTTAAATACTTTATTGCAAAGAATATAGTTCCTATAGATGCAATAGTAGATACAAAAATAGCTTTTATTATATTTTCAGGACTTACATTGTATGCAGAACATAAAACTATAGCTGTAACTCCGCAAGGTGCAACACTCACAAAAAAAGCGCCTGGTATTTCTACTGGCAATCCTGCATTAAAAAACAAAAATCCAATCAATAATAAAATAATTGGGGAAATAATTAATTTTAAAATTGATATAGAAACCGATAATTTATTAATTACATTTTTGGTATAAAATGAGAGAATTATACCAATTGCAATCAATCCAACTGGCGAAACACATGCTGCAAGTTTAGATAAAGTATACTCAATTGGTGTTTGATTGATATTTAAGTTAAATAATAAAAATAATAAACCAATAATTATTGAAAGGATAAATGGATTTAAAATTAAATTTTTAATAAATGAAAATAAATTTAAATTTTTTTTTGTTGATAGTTCTAAAAAAAAAGCAATTACAGACAATAATATTACTCCATCCATTAATATAATACTTGCAACTTGTGTAATTACATTTTCTTGAAAATAAATTTCAGTTATTGGTAAAAGTAAAGTTACATGGTTTGATAATGCAACTGTTAAAGCCCAAATTATAGACTCTGGGATTGATCTTTTAAAATATTTTGAAGTAATTAAATAAGCAATAATTCCACATATTAATTGCATAATTAAATAAGAAAGAATTTGTTTAAAATCTACTTGTCCAATTTCATTTTGCGCAATTAACTTAATTATCAATGCTGGTACAGCAATGTAAAATAGGAAAAGATTTAAAATTTTAGCATGACTAAGATCTAAAACTTTTAATTTACCAAATATAAAGCCCAAAAAAGTAATAAATATAAAAGGAGTAAGTCCCAAAAAAATTGTGAACATAAATTATTTGATTGTTATCCTATGCATTATTCTATTTCCTTTGAAAGGTGTTGCCTGGTGTAGCATAGATCTGTTATCCCATATAGCCAATTGATTTTTCTCCCAAGGAAGTGAGAACTGAAATTTTTTTTTAATTTGATGATTGAATAAAAATTTTTTTAATTTTTTCTGACTTTTAATTTTTGAGCTAAAACCAACAAAATGTCCTGGACTACAATAAATCGAATATTTTGAGCTTATTTTCTTAATTATCTTGTGTGAAGATTTAAGTTCTTTAATATTTTTTCCTTTTTCTTTTACTCTTTCCTTGGTTGTGATTGAAATTGGGCCTTCAGAGGAATATTTACCTTTAATTGTTTTTAATTTCTTTCTAATTGAATTTGGTAACTCTTCATAAGCAAGATATTGAGAACAAAATTCTGTATTAGCTTTGCCTTTTTTTGGTACAAGTTTTGAGAACAACATAGTAAATCTTGGTGGTTTTTTTGTATAAATTGAGTCTGTATGAAATTGTTCACCAAAACTTGGGCCTTTATCGGTTGATTTTCTTTGTACTACTGTAATTTGAGGAAATTTTTTATTTAACCCTTTTAATCTTGGATAATTGGCTAATTTTCCAAAGTGTTTAGCAAACTTTATATAAAGTTTAGAGGTCAATTTTTGATTTCTAAAAAATATTAATCCATATTTATTTAGTGCTTCCTTGATTTTAGAAATGTCTTTATTAGAAATATCATTCAAATTTAAAATTATTTCTGCACCGATATTTTTTTTATTAGGTATTATCTCAAGCATTTTTTAAAAAAAAAGTTTTTAAATTTTTTATTGTTTGTTTGGGGCTTTCCTCCGGGATAAAATGATCTGAATTAACTTCTACGCCACAAACTTTTTTATTAGTATATTTTTGCCAAACTTTAATTGAATTAAATTGTTTTCCAACGACCCCTTTCTTTCCCCACAAAACTTGAATAGGGATATTTAATTTTTTTTTTCTATCTTTTTTATCATGCTCCAAATCTATACTCGCCGCAGCTCTATAATCCTCACATGTTGCATGAATTCTTTTTTTTTGTTTAAAGGCTCTTAAATATTTATTTTCAATCCTTCCAATCGCAAGTTTAGATGATCTGTTAAAACGACTTTTTAACCATCTTTTAGGATCTGCCATTATCATTTTCTCTGGCAAAGGTGCTGGTTGTATTAAATAAAACCAATGAAAATATCCTTTTGCAAATTTCATATTTGTTTGTTCATACATATCTAAAGTAGGACAAATGTCTAATACGCTAATTGCCAAAATTTTTTTTCTAAAATCCCTGGCCATACGATGGGCAACCCTTCCACCCCGATCATGACCTGCAACAAAAAACTTTTTAAAATTTAATTTACTCATCAATTGAACCATATCTTTAGCCATTTCTCTTTTAGAATAATTTTTATGATTTGTTCCACCAGGTAAAACTAAACTGTCTCCATATCCTCTAAGATCAGCTACTATTACTGTGAAATATTTACTAAGTTCAGGAGCTGTCTTGTGCCACATCACATGTGTTTGCGGATATCCATGAAGTAATAATAAGGGAGGACCTTTACCTTTAAATCTACAAAAAATTTTACCCTTATTTACTTTAATAAATTTTTTTTTAAAACCATTGAACATGATTAAACTATTTAATTATTTAATAGTTTGTTTTTCGCCTTTTCAAATTCCTCTTGAGAAATAATTCCTCTTTCCTTTAAATCATTCAATTTAGTAAGTTCATCACTTAAATTAGTGCTATGTTCAGAATCAGTATCTCTTATCTCACTGGTCTTATTTTCATCTTCCTCTTTTTCAGCTCTGTTAGCTTCCTTAGACTTAAAACCATTCATAATTGCCATTCCACCTAAGTATAAAACATAAGCCATAATGGGAATTACCAATCCAAAAAATATTATTTTTTCCATAATTTAATCTTCATCCTCTTCTCGCCAATTTTTTTCATACATCAAATATGCAGCATAAACTACTGATACTGTTCCTACAATCATACCATAATCAAAACCAGTTTGCTTGTCATGCAAATACCAACCTAGCTGTGTTGCTCCAATAGGTGGAACGGTAAGAAGCAAGAAAATTATACCGAATCTGTAAGGTCGTTTAGGTTTTTTCATCCTAATAATTTAACAGATTACAGCTAGTGATTTAATTATTAAATTTGCGATCTTTTGAAACAGTCTATAGTATTTTTAAGCAAACAAGCAATTGTCATTGGACCTACTCCACCTGGAACTGGCGTAAGTGCTTTTGCGTTTTTTGAAACTTCATCAAAATGGACATCACCAACGATACCTTTATCAGTTTTATTTATTCCAACGTCAATAACGATTGCATCTTTCTTTACCCAATCTCCTCGGACAAGTTCTGGTATACCTACAGCTGCTACAATTATATCTGCCTCTAAGCACTCAGCTTTTAAATCTTTAGTTTTTGAATGTGTTATTGTGACAGTGCAGTTTTCTTTTAAAAGAAGTTGTGTCATAGGTTTTCCATTTAAATTTGATCTACCAACGACTACTGCTTTCTTTCCATTAAGATTGGGCTCAAATTTTTTAATTAACAAATAGCAACCAAGTGGTGTACAGGGAACTGAACTTTCATAACCAGAGGAGAGATTGCCTACATTCATTGGATGAAATCCATCTACATCCTTTGAAGGATCGATTGCTTCTATAACTTTCTGTTTTTCAATATGTTTGGGTAAAGGAAGTTGAACTAAAATTCCTGAAACAGTTTCATCACTATTTAATTCTTTAATTTTTTCTAAAACAGTTTTTTCTTCAACTGAGTCTGGATATTTAATTACTTCAGATTTTAATCCTACCTCATTTGCCGATTTCTCTTTATTTCTTACATAAATCTGACTTGGTGTTAAATCACCAATAAGTATGACTGTTAAACCTGGTACTTTGTTATGTTTTTCTCTCAATTCTGTAACTTCTTGCTTTAACTCTGCTCTTAATTCTGCAGCTGCCTTTTTTCCATCAATTAAAATCATATTTTTTTTTTAAAAAATTATTGGTGCAATGTACAGCTTCATACACATTTCAATAAACCAAATCAATAAAAGAAGGATTATTGGAGAAATATCTAATGAACCTAAATTTGGCAAAAAACGTCGTATTTTATTTAAGAAAGGCTCAGTTAATTTGTAACTCAACTCTAAAATTGCATAAACAAATCTATTTTGAGTATTAAGAACATTAAAAGCAATTAACCAACTTACAATAACGTTGGCAATTACAACATAAGAATATAATTTTAAAATTTGTAAAACTAAATAAAAAATAGCTATCATTTTTTCTCAACATAAATCGACTGACTTGGAAACGCAAATGAGGCATTATTTTTTTCTACAATTTCTTTAATCGCGATTGCCAATCTTTCCTTTACATCAAGCCAATTATTCCAACTTCCCGTTTTTGTAAAACATCTTACGTACATATCTATTGAACTATCAGAAAATTTATCAACTCTTACTGCAACTCCAATTGAAGTGTTATAATCTTCACTTGAATTAATGTGGCTCTCTATTTCATCTCTAATTCTTTTTAACTGATCTACTGTAGTGTCATATTGAAGTGTGATAATCCAACTAATTAACCAGTTTGAAGTTTCACTTACATTTACAACTGCATTTTCTGCAAATTGAAAATTTGGAATAATAGCTAGAGATTTGTCAAACTTTCTAATTGTTGTTGATCTAAATCCAATCTTTTCTACTACACCTTCAATAATACCCTCAACCGCAATCCAATCTCCAATTTTAAATCTCTTTTCAACTAAAACTAAAATTCCTGATATTAAATTTTTAAATAAATCTTGTGCCCCTAACGCTACAGCGACTCCAAACAGTCCGAGACCTGCAATAATTGGTCCTATTTTAATTCCCCACAATTCTAAAACTGCGGCTAAACCTAAAATAAAAATTAAAATTTTTAATGACTTAATTATCCAACCAATAAGTTCTCTTGTTAATAATTTATCTAAACCACTAAGTATATATGAGATAGGTTCTATGATTTGATGAATTATCCAAAAAATTAAAATAGTAATCAGAGTTCTATTAATTGTATCTACCACTTCTCTTCCTTCTATTGAGAAGGTCATGTAGTAACTTGCAATAAAAAATCCTAATACGATTGGTAAAAATCTTGCTGGGCCTACAAGTGATTGAACAAAAGTATCATCTAATTTATTTGTTGTTCTTTTTGAAATAATTTCTAATTTTTTAATAACTAATTTGCTTATTAGACCTCTAAAAATTAGGAATAGTAGAAATATTCCAATACCAATTAATATTTGAAAAATATCAACACCAAGAATTCCTTTATTCCATACTGATAAAAATATCTCAGAAAAATTATTAATTAATTCCATTTTTAAATTTTATATAACAAAAACTCTTCTTCTCCAGGATTAAAAAGAAAAATCTTTTTCCATTTGATTTCGTTCAATATTGACGAGGTTTTTTCGCCTATACACATCAAATTTGTATTCATCCATAAATTTTCGGTTTGGTAAATCTTTATGAAATTTAAGAAACTTGACGCACTATTTTGAGAGTAAACATAGACCATATCAGGCACATTTAATTTTAATTCATTAACAAATTTCTCATCATATTTTTGATTATGATCTACTCTGTAATTAATAATTCTTTTTACCTTGAAACCTTCGCTTAATAAATGTTGTTCTAAATCAACCGATATTGTTTCACCACTAACGTAAAGTAATTCTTTATTTTTGGACTCATAACTTTGTATAATTAACTCCTTTAAGTTTGTAACATTTCCTTCAGCCGCAATTGTATTTTGAAAACCAACACTTCTTGCTTTGTTTTCTGTAGCATTTCCAACACAAAAACATTTAATATTTTTATCTAATTTTACTATGTTTAAAAATTTTACTGCATTTGCACTAGTAAAAACAATTCCACTATATTTAGAAAAGTTAATTTCTTCATAATTAACCTTTTCAATTCTTATTAATGGAAGATGAGAAACTTGATGTCCTAATGATTGAAATTTTAATATCATTTCGGAACAATCCTCCAGTGGTCTAGTTAACAAAATATGCATATTATCTTTTATATGAATTTTTTGATTTTGTTTTTAAAAGTATTCCAATCTCTTTACCAATTTCTTTAAATTCATTCAAATTACCAACTTTTTTTTCATAAAACCTTTGTTTACCATCTAAAGAAAAAAGTTCGGCCTCCACTGAAATCTTATCTCCATCAACCACTGAATGAGCACCAATTGCTGTTTCACAATCTCCATCTAAAACTTTTAAAATATTTCTCTCAAGGTGAGCTCTTTTATGTGTTTCCTCATGATTAATTTTTTTTAAAATAGAAATTGTCTCATCATCATTTTCCCTGCACTGAAGAGCAATTACGCCTTGTCCTGCACTAGGAATTATTTCTTGAGCTGAAAAAATTTCTGAGATTTCATTTTCAAATTTTAAAAATTTGATACCAGCATAAGACAAAATAATTGCGTCATACATCCCTTCATTCAATTTTCTAATTCTAGTATCTACATTTCCTCTAATTAGTTCACATTTCAAATCTTGTCTTATTTTT
>CACNXU010000027.1 GCA_902624585.1 uncultured Pelagibacteraceae bacterium
TTTTATAAGATTTATATTTTCACTGCGTGCAGCTAAATATAAAAGTAAATCTGTATATTTGTTAAAATTAGATTTTTTATTTAAGATTAATCTTCTAATTCTCTCAGAATTTAAACTCCCACCCGGTTCTCTTATTTTTATAAATTTTATTTTGTTTTTATTTAAAAAATTTGAAACTTTATTTATATGGTGACTTTTTCCGCTGCCCTCAATACCTTCAAAGACAATGATTGGTTTTTTAGACATCACCCCAAATCAAATAATTAATTGATTTTATTAATCTTGTAAAAAAATTAACTTTTTTAATCTCTTTAGATGATAGTAGATCATACTCTCCAATCAATTCTTGGTCATAAATAACCTTAAGAGTGGCTATTTTTTGATCTTTATTAATTGGTGCCTCAACAGGACCATCATACTTTACAACAACTTTCAAAAGTTTTTTTTTTGCTTTTTTGATTGTTTTATAAATATCTTCATTTATGTATGCATCCACACTTTTCTGTTTTCCTAACCAAACATCAATTTTATAAAATGGTTTTTTAGCTTTAGCTATTTGTACAAGGTCATAGTTAGTTAATCCAAATGTAAGTAATTTTGTACTTTCTTTTGATCTAGAATTTTTTGAATTAAAACCACTTCCAACCGCAATTAATCGTCTTCCATTTCTATCAATAGATGAGGCTAAAGAGTATTTCTCAACAGCTAAATAGCCAGTTTTTATTCCATCTGCTCCAAGATTTTTATAAAGCAATGGATTTCTGTTACCTTGTGTAATTGGATCTCCTCCAGTTCTCTCCCAAGTAAATTCTTTTTCAGCAAACATCTTGTAGAACTCAGGATGTTCTTTAATTAAATATCTGGACATTTTTAGAATATCTCTGACAGTTGAATAATTATCAGGATCATTTATTCCTGATGAATTAGAAAAATTTGTATTTTCCATCCCTAATTCTTTTGCTTTAGCTGTCATTAAAATTGCAAATTCATCTTCAGTACCCGCTATACCCTCTGCAAGTGCAACACATGCGTCATTACCAGATGCAACAATAATACCTCTTAATAAATTTTCTACAGAGACCTCATCACCAACCATTATAAACATTGAGGAATAACCGGACGTAGATAGCCTCCAAGCTCTCTCAGATATAATAAATTTTTCATCCAAATTAAGATCCCCTGACTTTATTAAATCAAAAGCAATTATTGCTGTCATGATTTTTGTCATAGAGGCTGGATAAATAGAAATATCAGCTTCTTTTTCAAATAGAATTTCACCTGAATAGTAATCTTGTAAAATTGCAGTTCTTGCTTTTACGTCGAAATTAGCTTTTGATGTATTTATAAGTGATAAATTAAATAAAATTAAAATTAATAGTATTTTAAACATCTTTTAATATTTCTATATTTTCAAAATTTAATATTTTAATTTCATTAAATGATTTTTCTAGTTTTTTTATATCATTAAATGGTCCCAATAATACCCTATATTTGGTTTTAGATAGTTTCTTAATTACCGATTTTTTTATATTTGTTTCATCTTTTATTCTATTAATCATATTTTCTGCTGAGTCTTTGTAATAAAAATCTGCAATCTTTATTGAATACAAAAAATTATGTTTTTTAATTTTTATTTTTTTTTCTTTAACTTTACCCAGATTATCTATAGTAATTCCGTCAACTGGTGCTTTTTCAGCAACTTTTTTTTCCTCATCAAATGTTTTTGCTTTTTTAGCAACAAATGTTGAATTCTTTGAGATTAAAACAAGATCAACATAAGGTTCTTTAGGATCAAGAGACAGCTCCTCAGCAATTCTCTTAGTAATTACCGAGTTATAAAAATCAGAGAAATTAACATTATTAGAGATTACTTCTGCTATAATTGATTTGTTATTAATTGGATTAGTAATTTTAACAAATGAATGTTTTTTAATTTTATTATGAAAAATTAAAAGTGATCTTTCATTAATTTTTTTAGATATTTTTTTTTCTTTTTTTAATTTATCATCATAAATTAAAGCAAATCCAGTATTACTATACTTCTGGTCACTTATATAAAATAAGGATTTATTATTTTTATCATATTGATTACATGCAGATAAAAAAAATATAGAAATAATTAGTACAATTTTTTTAAAGTTCATTTTTAAATTTATCTTTTAACGTACAAACAGCTAAAGCAAATCGCAAAGACCTATTCCATTTTAGTATTATCTCATAGTTATCAAATACTACATAAGCTGGATTTAAAGTTTCAGCATCTGGTATAATATCTTTATCTGGTGTTATAATTGCTACTTTCAAAGTATTGTACTTGCTATCAATTTGATCATTATTATTAATATATTTTCTAAAGTATTTTAATTTCTTTTTGTCATGAATTTTTTTTGCAGAAATGTTTAAATATTTGCTAGGTATATCATCTGATAAATCAATTCTATAAAAACAAGGCTTGTCACCACGCCAACCTATTTGATTTAAATAATTTGATGCCGAAGCATAAGCATCATTATTATTTTTTAAATCTATATAACCGTTACCATCATGGTCAATTGCATAATTTTTCATGGTGGATGGCATAAATTGAAAAAATCCAAAAGCTCCTGCCCAGGATCCGTATAATGTTTTATAATCAATTTGTTTATTTTCTATTAATCGTAAAAGAATTAATAATTCATTTGTAAAAAATTCTGATCTTCTTTTATCAAAGCTTAAAGTTGCTAAAGAAGATAAAATATCCATTTTACCAACATAAGTTCCAAAATTGGTTTCTATTCCCATTAGGGCCAGTAATAGCTCCTTTTCTATATCAAATTCATTTTCAACTGCGTTTATTAGTTTTGAATTTTTTTCATAAAAGTTTTTTCCTAATGAAACTTTTTTTGATGATGTTCTTTTTGAAATATAAGTTTTAGTATCCTCATAAAATTCAGGTTGGTATCTATCATATTTTATTACATCAGATAAAAATTTTGTGTTTTCCATAACTTTGTTGAAAGTTTTTTCTGAAATATTATTTTCTATTGCAATTTTTTTAAAATTTATTTTCCATATTTCAAACTCTTTATTAATGTCAGCATAGGAAATATTATTTATGAAAAATAAAGATAATAAAAAAATTCTAATTTGTTTCATGTAAATCTTTTAAATATATAATTACAGCAATCCATATAAAAATAAAACTAACTAATTTTGTTAAAGAAAATGCTTCATTATAATAAAAATATCCAAGTATGAATTGTAAACTTGGAGTTACGTAAAATATCATTCCTGATGGTCCTAAACCACTCAATTCAACACCCCTTACATATAAAAATAACGGTATAACTGTCATAGGGCCAGCTAAGAACAACAAAAACATCATAGAAGGATCTGATAATTTAAAATCATTATATCCACTTATTGTAATTGCGTAAAAAATTGCTATTGCAAATGGAAAAATAAATAAACTTTCAATCAGTAGACCAACATCTGTATCAACGTTAATTTTTTTTCTTACTAGGTTGTAGAAACCCCAGCTAAATGCAACAACTAATCCAACCCAAGGTAATGATTTAAAATTTACAAAAATAAGAAATAAAATTGATGTAGCAACTAGTGAAATAGAAAAAATACGTTTTTTATTTAATTTTTCTTTGAAAAAATAATATCCTAACAGAACACTTAAAATCGGCATTATAAAATAACCAAAACTGGCGTCTATAATTCTATTAGTTGCAATTGCATAAATCCATACTCCCCAATTAACAAATATTAAAAAACCTGAAATAGCTAAGTAAAAAAGTTTTTTCTTATCTTTTAAAATTTTAAAAAAAATATTCCATTTTCTAAATAACGAGGTTGTTATAAATAAAGTAAGAGAAGTCCACAAACATCTATGAATTACTAATTCTATGTGTCCTATATATGTAAAATATTTAAAATAAATAACTCCAAAAAAACCCCACCAGAATGATCCAGAAAAAGCAAATAAAATTCCTGAATTTAAATTTAAAGATTTCAAAAATTTATTTTTTAAAAATATTTTTTTTTGTATGATTTATGTGATATTTGTCCCAATAATCACTAAGATATTTATTTTTTTTCTTATCTATCACACATTCAAATGTTGCTCTTCTTATAGGGTATGGTTTTTTTAAAAAAATTCTTTTTAAAAAGTTTCTTGGAGCTACTGAATAAGAAATATTCTTCACTTTAAATCCTAGGGATGATAAGGTTTGAATTAATCCTATTTCATTATAAAAAGTACAACTTGTTTTGTCGTACGGATTATTATTATCAAATGGACAATATAACAAAGGAATTTTTTTGTCTCCAAGTATATATATAGCTGTTTCTAAAAGCAATGTGCCATTAGTATTAAGAATATCTTTAATTATCTTAAGCGCCCAAAAGGGATATCTCAAATGATATAAAACACCAAAAAAAATAATCATGTCATACTTTTTTTTATAATTGCTTAAATCATATAGATTCATTTTTTTCATTTTTACTTTAGATTTAAAAAAAGGTATTAAAAATTTAGTAGCTCCTAAAGATAGATCGTTATCAATACCCAATACCTCTTTGGCACCTAATTTTTCAGCTTCAAAGGAAAAAAGACCATCTCTACAACCAATATCAAGAACTTTCTTATTTTTTAAATTGTATTTTTTTAGAATCTTTAAGGGTATTTTTTGAAATTTGATAAGTCCTTCGTTTCCTTTTGTATGAATATTATCATTAACTTTTATCTTATGATAAAATTTATATTTATTTAGATGATATTTTATTGAATTGTTTGATAATTTCATATGACACTTTCTATTATATAAGAAATAAATTAATAGTATTAAATTTTTTTATTGAATTTAAATATTATACTTATAAAACCTTGCGAACGGAGAGATGGCTGAGCGGTTGAAAGCACCGGTCTTGAAATACCAAGTTTACCCTATTCACTTTAAGACGATTCACATACTAATCAAGACAATCAACATTTTTTGAAATTTAGCTTTCACGTAAAACGCATTATTCTTGCCTTGCATAAGCTACAAAACTTGTACCAAACTTGTACCAAGAATTTAATTTATCTATAACTAATTAAAACTTTATCTGGATCACCTGCTAAAGATGGATTTTGTTCTCTACCAAGTTCGGCTGCTTTTTGTGAAACATTTTTCTCCATATATTTTAATAATTCAGCGTTGGTAATTTTTTTATCCTCATTTAAATCAGCATTTCCTTCTAAACCTTTCATCAAATAGTATGAAAATATTCCATGATTAACTTCTTTTAAACCAGATGAAATTTGTTCTAATTTAGATGCACTAAATACTGTGAAATTTTCAGGTATTTGATTCTTTTCCTCTGAAATAATTCTGACAGGTCTAGCAGAAGCAAGTAAAGATTTGTCGTCTCTTGATATGCCGCTATAGCAAGTATCAAAAAACATAGTAACTTTTTTTGGTTCTAAAGAAGAGATTGTTTCAAAAAGTTCAACTCTAGATAAAGCTGTTCTTTCAAGTAAATCAGGATCACTATCTTGGGGCAACAAATAAAGATCTTTTCCATCGCTTGAAGCTAGTCCATGACCAGCAAAAAAAATGATTAATTCAGTCTTATTTTTATTGATTTTACCTGGTAACCATTTTTTTAAAACTCCTAATGCCTGAATTAAGTTAGCTTCATTGTCCACAAGTAATTTAATATTTTCAACAGGAATACCAAAAATTAATCTTGCATATTCAAAAAAATATTTAGCATCTAAATTCGCATAAGAGGCCTTTGGTGTTCTATCATATTTTTCTATACCAATAACAACAGCAACTTTATCTCTACTAAGTTGATTAAATTTTTTTTTATTAGGGTTTAGTTTTTCTAGTTTGTTTACAACTTTTTTATTTTCTAAAACAATATTAATCTTTACTATCTTTTCTTTTGATCTGTTGCCCCATTGATCAGTAGCAACAATTTTTACAGTTTCATCAACTGGGCTAAATCTTTCAAAAACAAAGTTTCCATTTATGGCTTCTTGAACCTGACCATCAATCTCAACAAATATACGTTTAGATCCCTCATCTTCAACTTTACCTTCTAATTTATAAGAAGATTGATCAAATGATAAATTTTTTGCAATTATAATTTTTGGAGGAGTTTTGTCTTTACTTATTTTTATTTTTATTTCTGTTTGTTTATCTTGCTCTGAGTCTTCAATTTTCTTTTCAGCTTCTGTCTTTACAATTTTTTCCTCTTTTTTTTCTTCAGGAGGGTTAAGTTTTTCTGCGAGTTTCAACAATCCAAATGTATAAGCTTGATTTAATTCATTTCTAGTCATACCAAAATCATCTAAATTTATCCTTTGCATAATATATTTTCTACTCTCTTGAGAAGTAACAGAAAATATTTCAGTAAATATATCTACGGAATTATTCGAAACTAATTGAAGGTTTCTCTCTGATAAAACAGTCATTGTTTTATCACTCATAGTTTTAATATTATGTGTATTTCCACAAAGATAGTATGATTTATTTAATTCTTTTTTACTTAAATTAATTAATGCGTATTGATATTTTTTTTGATTTAAATTTTGTAGCCATAAAATATCAACTTTTTTTAACCCTCCTAACTGGCTAACTAGAGAGGCACAATCCATTCCAATATTTAAAGCAAAAGATTTATTTGTCAGTAGATAAAAAATTATGATTATAATTATTTTTATCTTCATAGGATAAGTAAGTTTATATCATTTTTCTATTCATTTAATACAAATTCACAACCAGCTCCGCATGCGTCACTAGCATTTCTTAAAGCCTCTTCTACGCTGCCTCCAGCTAATAAGGTGTCATAATATGCTTGAAAGCCTGCTGCAACTGCTGCCTCTTCTAGTCCATCTTGTATAGCTCTCTCGATTTCTTGATCTATGTGATTAGCTAGTTCATTTTCTAAGGCTTGGTCAATAGCTTCGCCAGTAGCTTGTTCTATTGCATCAAATATACCTTGTGACATAGCTTCACCAATAGATTGTTCAATTGCTTCAGCAACACTATCATTTATTGCATTTTCCATTTCTCGATCAATTGATCTATCAATTTCCTCACCAATTTTTTTATCGATTATTTTTTGTATTTCATCCTCTGTTACATCATATTGTTCTGCTAATTTTGTCTTAGCTTTTCTTATAGCTTTATCAATTTTAGCGTTAAAAAATTCCATATTTAAAGCTATAGGTGATTTACCTTGAAGCTTAATAAAATAGTGAAAGCCTTCATTTCTCGGAGTTAGAACTTGATAAAAATAAGCTCTATGTTTTTTCACATAACGTCCCTCGAAAGTAAGAAGCTTTACACCATCAATATAGAGTTTGAGTTTATGTGCGTTTTTATCCCAAACCGGTTTTTTTCTTTTAAAGCCAAAAGGATTTTTTAATTGCTCCGCTAAATCTTTAATAGCTTTATTTATGTCCTTTTGTATATCTATAACTTTAAATTCTGGTTCATAAACAGTTTTTTCAGTTGTTATATATTTACTTCCATCATTGTAAAACCTCTCTTTAAAATTATCTGTAATCCTATAAAGTATTTTATTATCTGATTTTCTCACAATCTTAATTCCACCTGGTCTAAACGTAAATATTTCATAATTTTTATATTTAAGAGTGGTTTTTTCCCAGTTCCTCTTGCCAGGATCTTTAGGATAAATCAATTCATAGATAAGAGGAGTTCTATTTTCTGCTTGTATATCTTCTAGATTAATATTTTCACCTTTTGCTTCTTTTTTTTCTAAAAATTCTTTAGATTTTTCAAATTCATCTTGAGACAAAACTCCATCTTTAAGTAATTTTTCCAAAACCTCTATTTGTTTTTTTAAAGTTATAGATTTTTCTTCATTTTTATTTTGTTCTTTTTCTTGGGGCTTTTCTAATTTTTGTTTTTTATTTTGTAATCTAGATTTAATTT
>CACNXU010000028.1 GCA_902624585.1 uncultured Pelagibacteraceae bacterium
TACTTTAACAAATTCTTTAGTTTTTTAACAATATTTAAAGAAGTGTTTTTTTTATAATATGGGTTTTGTAATTTAATTTTTTTGTAAGAAAGTAGTTTGTAAAACAGTTTATTTATCTTTTTAGAGTTAAAAGGGCAATGATGTACATTTTTTGGAGCATATCTATTTTTTTGTCTATCTCCCAAATTTATTGTAGGTAAATTAAACGTAGCACTTTCAATTATACCACTTGAAGAATTCCCAATTAATATTGATGCTTTTCTTAGCACAGAATAATAATTATCTATACCAAGATTACTTATCAAATATATATCTTTACTCAAATTTTTTTTTAATAATTTAATAAATTTTTTGTAACCAGTATCAGCATTTGGGTATGTGAAAATTACATTGAAATTCTTTAAACTATTTAAAAAATATATTAATTCTTTTAAATTATCTAAATTTTTATATATTTTTTCAGTTGTTTCAGGATGGAAACATGCAAGAATAATTTTTTTATTATTATCTAAATTTGGAAAATAATTTTTTTTAACTAATGTAAAATTATTTATTTTTTTATTATAATTTTCTAATGCTGGAGCACCAACTATGAATACATTTTTGTTTATACCCATTCTGTTTAATTTACGTTTATGATATTTGGTTTCAACAAAATGAAATTTTGACATTAGAGAAATTGAATTTCTGTACTCATTATCAATTGATCCATAAGTTTCGCTACCACCACATACATGAGCTATTGGTATATTGTTATTCAGACAAACAAGTGCTACAGCAAGCATTTCATATCGATCTCCCATAATTATTGCACAGTCAATCTTTTTATTTTCAAAAAAATTTTGTGCCATAAGCATAGTTTTAGAAAAATTATTTAAAATGTCTTTAATATTTGAATTTGAACTATAACTAAAATTAAGTCTCGACTTTTTATTTAATTTAATTTTATCAATTTCTTCAATTGTGAGTCCAAATGATTTTGAATAATGTGCAGAACCAATTAGCAAGTTGAAGTTGATGTTTTTATCATTACTAAGTTTAATAATAGTTTTTTTCATTATACCAAAGTCAGATCTGGCAGCAGTAAAAATAACAATTTTTTTTTTCATATCAGATCTTTAAATTTAATTTGATATAATTTACTAATTTTTTTTTTAGTTTTTTTATTTATTACTTTATCTACATTTTTAATTGGAATACCATTTTTGAGAGGTCTCAATGGAATTAAATCTTTAATTTTTATTTTCTGATTTTTTGAAAGATTTTTATTTATAAAAATACTTTTTTTAGCAATAAATTTAGTTTTAACTTCCTCAGAAGTTATTCTTCTTTTTTTAAAATCTCTTAGTTTTTCCATTGTTCTAAGCGTTTCAACAAATTTTTTTAAATCTTTCACATTAAGAGATGCAAGGTGATCAGGTCCTTTCATTTTATTATCTAATGTAATATGTTTTTCTATAATTTGTGCGCCAAAGCAAATTGCACCAATGGAAGCTTCAAACCCTACTGTGTGATCAGAAAATCCAACTATATATCCAAATTTCTTTAATTCTTTAATTACACCTAATTGAGAGTCTGAAAGTTTTGTTGGATATTCGCTTATACAATGAAGAATTGATAACTTATTTTTTTTAATATTCAATTTTTTCAATATTTCCTTAATTTCACTATTATTCATCATTCCAAGAGATAATATTATTGGTTTTTTAAATTTTTTAATATGATTTAGCAAAATTAAATTATCATTATCACCTGAAGATACTTTAAATGCAGGAACCAAATTTTTTAAAAAATTTGCACTTTTAATATCAAATGGTGTTGATAAAAAAATAATTCTTTTTCTATCACAATATTTTTTTATTTTAATAAAGTCTTTGTAACTAAGTTGATATTTTTTTAACATTTTTTTTTGATTATTAGAGGTAGATTTTTTTTGATAATTAGCAAGCTCTGCACTTTCGTGAACCATGGTATCTACATCAAAAGTTTGGAATTTTACTGCATTGCATTTTGCTGTTGAGGCAGCATCAATTAGTTTAAATGCATTCTTTAAATGACCATTATGATTAATACCAATTTCAGCAATAATAAATGCATTAGTATTTTTATTAAATTTTATATTTTTTATTTTGAACATTCTATAGTAATTAATAATAGACGATGAAATCTAATTTAAAAGTACTTTTATTTACGAGAAAAGAATTAAAAGAAGAACTTGATATAAATAATATAAGAAAAAAATTTAAATTAATGAATGTTATATATGACAACGAATTTAGTTATAAAACTAAAAAATTAAAAAAGAGATATGACTTTTTGATATCCTATAGATCAAAAAAAATACTTGATGATAGAATATTAAAAAAAGCCTCTTGCGCAGCAGTAAATTTTCATCCTGGCCCTCCCGAATTTAGAGGAATAGGTTGTGCAAATTTTGCATTAATTAAGAATGTAAAATTCTATGGTTTTACAATTCACGTTATGGATAGAAAAGTTGATCATGGAAAAATATTGTTAAGCAAAAAATTTAAAATAAAAAAAAATACAACTATTACAAGACTTTTAAAGCAAACTCATAGTTTGATGAAAAAATCATTTTTAAAGTTTATAAAAGATATAAGTTTAGGCAAGTTTTCAAAGTATAAATTAAAAAATTCTAGTAATATAGATTGGTCTAAGAAAATGTATAATAAAAAAAATTTAGAAAATCTATATAAAATTAAATTACCAATAAAAAAAAAAGAACTTGAAAAAATTATACGTGCAACTTCTTATAAAAAATTTAAACCCTTTATAATAGTAAATGGCTATAAATTTGTTTTAACAACATAATTTTAAAAACCTAAACTTTAAAAATTTTTAAATATAGAATCTTAAAAAAAATTTTAAAATAAGATAATTTGTTAAGTAGGTTATTTCTAGACTCTCCATCTGATCTTTTAATCCATTTGTAATATACCTCAGAAACTTTTGTTTCTTCATTCAAGAGAGGTAAAAGTAATGTTTCCAATGAGAAATTTTGATCATAGCTAGTATAATTAAATTTTCTAAAATATTCTGTTTTATATAGTCTGTACCCAACAGTATAATCAGTTATTTTATTATTAAAAAAAATTTTACAAAAAAGTTGAAATGTATAGGTAAGTATAGATGATACTAAACCATAACCTTCGATAATTATATTTTTATTTTTAAATCTAGATGCATTAACAATGTTAATGTTTTGATTTTCTAACACAATTTTATACATATTTTCTAAATATGATGGATCAGTTTCTCCGTCTCCATCTAGCCAACAAAAATATTTTGTATTTACAAAATTCAATCCGTACTTCACAGCTCCTCCATAACCTGGATATTTTTCTGATTGTATCAAACATTCAATATTAGAATATTTTTCTGAAAGAACTTTTTGAGTTTTTAAACATTCAATTGTAACAAAATTTGGAGAGACTATAATTATTTTTTCTAGGAATTTAAAAGACAATAATTTTTTAACGACCTTTTCTAATGAAAAGGTTTCATTGCTCGCTAAAACTAAAGCTGTTAGTTCCTTATTGTTTAACACTAAATCTTTTGATTAATTTATCTTTAAAATATAGTTGAATTAAACTTTTAAGAATATTAATTAATTTAAAAATCTTATAAAATTTTTTATTCATATTTTTTTGAATTCTCTATTAATTCAATATCATTAATCCATAACCTTAAAATACTCATCTCTTTTTTATTTAAAAATTGATTTTTTATCAAAAATTGATAGCAAAGAATAAGATTCTTGTTTATATTTTTTAAACCAGGTTTTAATTTTAATCTTTTTAGACCATTAACTAATTTATCAATTCTAATATAGCCATCTACCTCATTTTTAAAATCATCAATTAAATCATGGCTGTTTCGAATTTGTTTTACTGTTGCTGGATGAAACGATAAATTCATTTTACATTCATGTAATATTCTTTGTGCAACATAGGATCTATATATGTCAGTTAATCTAAACGAACATGTTGACGGCAAATACATTAGTGAAAATACCGACTTATGCCATATTGTGTTTTGACTGTTGAAAGGACAATAAGAATGTTTTGGTAAATAAAAGCTATTTTTTGATTTTTTGAAGTCTTTGCTTGGGAATAATAATCTAAAAATTGCATCTACATCAGGCTCTCCATCGGCAAGAAACTGTTGTATAGGTGAAGTTACCAAATTTTTTTTTAGTTTTGAAATACTTTTAACTTTTTCTTTTATAAACTTTAGTGGAAATCCTCTTGGCCAAATAATTTGATTTGAATAATATTTATATATATTAACAAAAGTTTTTTTTTCAGTTTTGTAGCAATATATTTTTAAATTTCTTTTATTATAGAATTCTTTATAAGGTAAATTATCATCATCAGTTTCATATATAAATTCAAAATTATTTTTAAAGGCAATTAAATAACCTATGTTTTTTCGAGAATAGTGATTGTAACTAAGCAATTTATTAATTTTAAAACCAAAGTTGTTTTGATGTAAAATCGAAAAATAATTTGAATTTTTTAATTTAAATTTCTTTGGTGATTTTTTATCGCCAATTATTATTAATTTATTTTTTTTTCCAATATTTTTTGCAATTGATTTTAAGCATTTATTTGGATTGGAAATTGTGGTTATGACAATTGAAAACATTTTTAAATGACTTTCATTTCAAAATCAATCATATCATCTATTAAGTGGTCAATATTTGTCTTACTTTTCCAATTTAATAACTTTTTTGCTTTATTTGAGTTTCCTAAAAGAGTTTCTACTTCTGTTGGACGATAATATTTTTTGCTACAAATAATAATTTTTTTTCCATTTTTATCTACAGCACACTCATTTAATCCTTTTCCTCTCCACTTAATTTTAATATTTAATTTTTTACAAACTCTATTAACAAAAAATTTTACACTATATTGTTTTCCTGTAGCCACAACAAAATCATCGGGTTTTTTATACTGTAGTATTTTCCACATTGCTTCTACATAATCCTTTGCATGTCCCCAATCTCTCTTTGCATATAAATTTCCTAAAACTAAAATTTTTTCTTTACCTTTTTTGATTTTACATAAAGTATTTACAATTTTTTTAGTTACAAATGTTTCTCCTCTCAATGGGCTTTCGTGATTAAAAAGAATTCCATTTGAAGCAAATAAACCATATGCCTCTCTGTAGTTGACTGTAATCCAGTGGGCATAAACTTTTGCAACTCCATAAGGGCTTCTCGGATAAAAAGGAGTATTTTCACTTTGAGGTGTTTCCCGAACTCTTCCAAACATTTCTGATGTGCCAGCTTGATAAAATTTTGTTTTTTTCTGTAATTTTAAAGACTTTATTGCCTCTAAAATTCTTAAAGTACCAAGTGCATCAGAATTTGCTGTATATTCTGGAACCTCGAAAGAAACTGCAACGTGAGATTGAGCTGCCAAATTATATATTTCATCTGGCTGAGTTTTTTCAATGATATGTAGTATACTAGAGGAGTCTGTCACATCTCCATGGTGAAGTATAAATGTTCTATTTTTTTTTGTAGGATCTTGATAGATATCATCAATTCTCGATGTGTTAATTGAAGAGCTTCTTCTTTTTACACCATGAACTAGGTAATTTTTTTTTAGTAAATATTTGGCTAAATATGAACCATCTTGTCCTGTTATACCAAATATTAATGCTGTTTTTTTTTTCATAATTATAAGTCACTAATTAGACTATTTTTATTTAAATTAAAAGAAAATACAATTAATTAACAATTAGTATAAAATCTCTACAATAAAATTATTTTTAATTTTATTTTTAAATATTTTTTCTTTAATAGCTGAGAATTTATCATATTCGAAATTTTTGAGCTTTAATGAAGATTTAGCTTTAGTAAAATGTTGGTTGACTAAATTTACATCATTCTGATTATCATTTGCTATAAAAGTTTTGATTATAAATGTGCAATTATAATTATTTTTTTTTAAAACTTTTGAATTAATCACATAATTATTATTATTTTTAATATAGAATTTGATATTTAAATTATGAGTAAATACATATTTAATTTTACATTCATTTTTTTCATTCTTTAAAAATACTAAAATTTTTTTTATTGGTAAATTTATATTATTTTTAATAAGATTTTCTTCTTTAATAGTATTATTTATTCCAAAAAAAGTAAAAATTATAAAAATAACAATACTTAATCTTTTTAAAGTTAAATTTTTCAAAAAAATTAAATTTACAAAAAAATATATTATAAAGATATAATTTAGAATTATTGAGTGTCTAGGTTTATGACCTAATTTAAATAAAAAAATAATTATAAAAAAAAGAGAAAAGAAAATAATTAAATTTTTAAAAGTTTTAAAAATTTTTTTTTTGAATATGTCTATATTTTTAAATAATATTAGTATTAATATAAAAAAAAATAAAATCGAAATTATTTCTAATGGAAAAACACTATTACCAAATACTATTGTGATCGCTGGATATAAAAAAGAGAAAAAATAATCTCCATATTGAGAAGAAGAATTCATCAAATGATTACTAAAAAAAAAATATATTTGAGGAATATTGATAAAAAAAATTAAAAGAAATAAAAAAATTTTATTTTTAATAAAATTAAAAAATTCTTTATTTATTTGTTTAAAATTTGAAAAATACAAACAAAATATAAAAATTATTGTTAGGTAATTTAAATGAAACATTAGGGTAAGGGATGTTAAAATTAAAAATATTTCTTTAAAATCTCTATGTTTTTGAAAAAAAATTTTTCCAATTATATACAACGCTAAAGGTACCCATAAACTATACCATCTTAATGAAGTACACCAGAGAATAAAAATAGGATTTAAAATAATACAAATTAAATAATAGAATTTAATTTCATTATTTTTAAAAAAAATTTTACTAGTAAGTTTTATAAATGAATTTAAACAATATATCTGTAAAGGTAAAAATAATAATGGTGCATACTGAAAACCAAAAATTTTTTCTCCAATATAAATTAATATATAACTTAAGGGTGGAGATACATCCCAATGATTTACATAACTATAAATAGAAAAAATATCTCTTTCGTTAATAATACCTATGGTCGCAATCTCATCATCAAAAAATGTTTTTGAATGAAGTCTAAAGTAAACGAGTAATGAAAAGATAATAAATAATAAAATTTTAAAAATGAAAAAATCTTTATTTTGGGTTTTACTTAATAAACTCATTCAGTTTTAATATGGCAATATAACTAGAAATAAAATAAAAAATAATACCTCCATTATAGCTTGAAAATAAACTTCCTGAGGGCAAAATGGGTATTAAAATAAATAAAATCAAAGATGATAACATTAACATACTTATGTCGTTTGATTTTTTTAATACTTTAAAAGTTTTTTTTATAAATATTAGAATTAAAAATAAAAAAGTTATAATTCCTAAAATGCCCAATTCAGACAAAATTTCCATATAAGTATTATGTGGATGTGT
>CACNXU010000029.1 GCA_902624585.1 uncultured Pelagibacteraceae bacterium
AAACCCCAATATGCTGTTCAAAGACTTTATGAATTAACTAAGGAACAAGACGCTTATGTTACTACCGAAGTTGGGCAACATCAAATGTGGGCTGCACAGCATTATAAATTCAATAAACCGAACAGATGGATGACATCTGGTGGCTTAGGAACTATGGGGTATGGATTGCCAGCAGCGGTTGGTGTACAAATTGCGCATCCTGAAAAACTTGTAATTGATATTGCTGGAGAAGCCTCAGTATTGATGACTATGCAAGAAATGTCTACTGCAGTTCAATATAATCTCCCTATAAAAATATTTATATTAAATAATCAATACATGGGAATGGTTAGACAATGGCAGGAATTACTTCATGAAAAAAATTATTCTGAAAGTTATTCTGAAGCATTACCGGATTTTATGAAAATGGCCGAAGCATATGGGTGCAAAGGAATTAAAGCAGATAATCCTGCTGATCTTGACGATAAAATTCAAGAAATGATTGATTATAATGGACCAGTTATATTCGATTGTCATGTTGATCCAAACGAGAATTGTTTCCCAATGATCCCATCTGGAAAACCTCATAACCAAATGATATTGGGTCCAAATGATCAAGAGGAAAATAAAATTAAAGGAAAAGGCAAAGCCTTAGTATAATTATAATGCCGAAATCAAAATCAGCTTATAGCGTAGCTACGAAAAAAGAAAAACCAGATACATATATCTTTGTGGTTTGGGTAGATAATGAGGCTGGAGTTCTTGCAAGAGTAGTTGGTCTCTTTTCAGGTCGAGGTTATAATATTGAGTCATTAGCGGTTGCTGAGGTTGATGCAATTAAAAATATTTCTAGAATAACAATTGTTACTACCGGCACACCCCAAGTGATTGATCAAATAAGACTACAATTAACCAAATTAGTGCCTGTTCACAAAGTTGCAGAGTTTAAAAGAGAGGATAAGGACGTGATATTTAAGGAAATGGCTTTATTTAAAGTATTAGGAAAAAAAAATAAAATTGAAAAATGTTTAAATGCTTGTAAAAAATTTAATCCCATAATATTAGATAAAACAAAAAATTCAGCAGTAATTCAAATAACTGCACTTAGAAGAGAGATAGATGTGATGAATAAAAAATTAAAGCCTTTGGGACTTATAAGTACTTCGAGAACAGGGGCAGTTGCTATGACTAGAGGTGCTAAGATATTTAATTAATTTAATAGGAGAGATGATATGAAAATGTTTTATGAAAAAGATGCAGATGTAAATCTGATTAAAAGCAAAAAGGTTGCAATTTTTGGTTATGGTAGTCAAGGGCATGCTCATGCACTAAACTTAAAAGACAGTGGAGTAAAAGATATAGTTGTAGCTTTAAGAGAAGGTTCTTCAAGTGCAGCAAAAGCAGAATCAAAAGGATTAAAAGTTATGAATTTATCTGATGCTGCTGAATGGGCTGATGTAGTTATGATACTTACACCAGATGAATTACAAGCAGAAATTTATAAAAATCATATAGAACAAAGAGTAAAAGAAGGAACAAGCATTGCTTTTGCTCATGGTTTAAATGTTCATTATGATTTAATTAAAGCTAGAAAAGATCTTGATGTTTTTATGGTTGCTCCAAAAGGACCCGGTCATTTGGTTAGAAGCGAATATGAAAAAGGAGGTGGGGTGCCTTGTTTGTTTGCTGTGCATCAAAATGGTTCAGGAAATGCAAGAGACTTGGCTTTATCATATGCATCTGCTGTCGGTGGAGGTAGATCTGGAATTATTGAAACTACTTTTAAGGATGAAGTAGAAACAGATCTATTTGGAGAACAAACTGTATTGTGTGGAGGTCTTGTTGAATTAATTAAAAATGGTTATGAGACTTTAGTTGAAGCAGGATACGAACCTGAGATGGCTTATTTCGAAACTGTTCACGAAGTAAAACTTATTGTTGACTTAATTTATGAAGGTGGAATTGCAAATATGAATTATTCTATATCAAATACTGCAGAGTACGGTGAGTATCAATCAGGTCCAAGAATTGTAAATAAAGAAGAGACAAAAAAAAGAATGAAAGAAGTTTTAGCTGAAATACAGTCTGGAAAATTCACGAAAGAGTGGATGGATGAATGTAAAAACGGCCAAAAAAACTTTCTTGCCACTAGAGCAAAATTGGCAGAGCATCCAGTTGAAAAAGTTGGAGCTGAGCTAAGAGCCATGATGCCCTGGATAAGTAAGAAAAAATTAGTTGATAGTGATAAAAGTTAAATTTTTATAAGAAAATTATTACTACTATAATTCTATTATTTCACTTATACTTTTTTAAATAAATTTAAAAACGAGGGTTAAAATGAAGACTAAAAATATAGTGAAAATACTATTGTCATTAGTTCTAGTTTTTAGCTTCTCATCTGCATGGGCTAAAACTATCAAATGGTCTATGCAAGGAGACAGTCTAACACTAGATCCACATGCACAAAACGAGGGCCCAACTACTCAAGTTTCTAGACAAGTTTATGAAGCACTTGTTCAAAGAGGCTTGGATATGAAAATAGGCCCAGCTTTAGCTACTAAATGGAAAGCTACAGATCCAAACACTTGGATTTTTACTTTAAGGGAAGATGCAAAATTTTCTGATGGTTCTGGCATGACATCTGCTGATGTTGTGTTTAGTATATTGAGAGCCAAACAAAGAACATCAGACTTTAAAGAATACATTAGTACAGTTTCAAATGTTGAAGCAGTCGGGGATTATGCTGTTAAAATTACAACAAGTAAACCTAATCCTATTCTATTGAATCAATTATCTAACATTTTTATAATGTCCAAGGCTTGGTCAGAGAAAAACTTTGCAATGTCTCCACAAAATTGGGATGCAGGACAAGAAACTTTCTCTGCTACTAATGCTATGGGAACTGGTCCTTTTAAAATCACTTTAAGAGAACCTAACACTAAAACAGTGTTTAAAAGAAATAAACACTGGTGGGGTGAGATGAAAGATAAAAAAGTTACTCAAATTGAATTACTTCCAATTAAAAATGCAGCTACAAGAGTTGCAGCTTTATTATCGGGAGAAATAGATTTAGTTACTGATGCACCAGTTCAAGATTTAAAAAGAATTGGATCTTCTTCGGGTCATAAAGTTGAAAGTACAGCTCAAATGAGAACAATTTTCTTAGGTATGGATCAAGCAGCTGACAAGCTTAGAACTGGAAATACAGGAGACAATCCGTTTAAGAAAAAAGAGGTAAGACAAGCACTTTACCAAGCAATTGATATTGAGGCGATCAAGAAAAAAGTTATGAGAGGTTTAAGTGAACCTGCAGGTATTATAACTTTCCCTGGTGTAAATGGTTACACAGCAGATCTTGATAAAAGATTACCTTATGATGTTGATGCTGCAAAAAATCTTTTAGCTAGTGCAGGATATCCAAATGGTTTTGATGTTGAACTAAGATGTCCAAACGACAGATATGTGAATGATGAAGCAATTTGTACAGCTGTCGTAGGTATGTTAGGAAAGATTGGCGTTAATGTTAACTTGTTTGCACAGACAAAAAGCAAACACTTTAAAGAGCTTAAAGACAATCAAGGTGATTTCTATATGTTAGGATGGGGTGTTCCAACTTTGGATAGCCACTATGTTTTCCATTACTTATACGAAAGCGGTGCGAGCTGGAATAAAGTAAATTTCAGTAACTCAGAAGTAGATGCTGCAATTAGAGTTATGGAAGGTGAAGTTGATTTAGATAAAAGAAATGCTGCAATTGCAAAAGCTTGGAAAATTGTAAAAGATGATATTTCATATCTTCCTTTACATCACCAAGTAATTTCTTGGGCAGCTAAGAGCAATGTTAATGTCCCTATCAGACCGAATAACGAACCGTTATTCCGAACTGCTAGCTTTAATTAAATAAAATTATTACAAGCCCTTTTGTAAAAAAGGGCTTGTAAAATTAAACCTTCACAAATTGATTAAATATTTTTTTAAAAGACTGTTTCAATCAGCCTTGGTGATGCTAGTTGTTGCCTTCGTATCTTTCTCTTTATTTAATTTTGTTGGAGATCCAATTAACAATATGGTTGGAGAGGAAACTTCAGATGAAGAAAGGGCAGAATTGAGAGAAACATTGGGATTAATGGATCCAATTCATGTTCAATTTACAAGATTTATTATAAATGCTTCTCAAGGTGAATTTGGGATATCTTACCAATTAAGACGACCTGTTTCTGAGCTAATTATTGAGAGATTACCAGCAACTATTGAACTTGTGGTTATTTCCGCGTTAATTGCTTTAATTTCAGGAACTTTATTAGGAGTTTATACTGGGATTAATAGAAAAGGATTTTTAAGTGATATTATATTAGCTGTTTCCTTGCTAGGGGTATCTCTCCCCACATTTGTAATTGGTATTTTATTTATTTATTTATTTGCAGTTATTTTAGGAATTTTACCCTCTTTTGGTAGAGGTGAGGTTGTAGATTTAGGTTTTTGGACTACAGGATTTTTGACAATCTCTGGGCTTAAAGCAATTATACTTCCTTCAGTTACGCTAAGTCTTTTTCAAATGACTTATATCATTAGATTAGTTAGAGCTGAGATGATGGAAATTTTACAAACTGATTATATTAAATTTGCACGCGCACGAGGCATTGATGAAAAAAGTATTAAATATAAACACGCATTAAAAAATGGATTAATACCAGTAATTACTATTGCAGGAATAAATATTGGAACTTTGATTGCATTTTCTATAATTACTGAAACGGTTTTCCAATGGCCTGGAATGGGATTCTTATTCATACAAGCAGTACAATTTGTAGATATTCCAATTATGTCTGCATATTTGGTTTTTATTGCATTTGTTTTTGTTATGATAAATTTTATAGTTGATATTTTATATTATTTTATTGATCCAAGAATTAGAGTTAAAGGAGATGTTGCAAGTGGATAATAATTATTTGACAACATGGGGCAGGATAAAAGATAGTGATATTTATCACAGTTTTATAAAGTCACCAACTGCAATAGTATCTTCAGCAATATTATTTATAATTTTTTTCTGCTCGTTTTTTGTAGAATTAATTACACCTTATAATCCTTTTGATCCATCTTCATTATCACTTATGGATGCTTTCACCCCACCTTCTTGGACAGAAGAAGGACTAGCTAAATTTATTTTAGGTACGGATGGTCAGGGTAGAGACATGTTATCAACAATTTTATATGGATCCAGGATTTCGCTGATAGTTGGTTTTTCAGCAATTATATTCAGTTTGGTGCTTGGTGTTGGGTTAGGATTAACTGCTGGATTTTTTGGTGGAAAATACGAAATGATAGTGATGAGATTAACTGATGTTCAGTTAACTGTTCCAAGTATTTTAATGGCCCTTTTAGTTGATGGTATAGCAAGAGGATTAATATCAAGAGAAATGCATGATGAAATGGCAATTTATGTTTTAATATTTGCGATTGGAATATCTGAATGGCCACAATTCGCAAGAGTATCTCGAGCTGCAACATTAGTTGAAAAGAATAAGGATTATGTTTCTGCTTCTACAATTATTGGAGTTTCTAATTTGATCATAATGTTTAAGCATATTTTGCCAAATATTTTAAGACCAGTATTGGTTATAGGAACAATTGGGTTAGCATTAGCGATAATAGCAGAGTCTACTTTAAGTTTTTTAGGGGTTGGTGTACCACCAACAACACCATCTTTAGGTACATTAATAAGATTGGGTAATGATTTTTTATTTTCAGGTGAATGGTGGATTACTTTTTTTCCAGCAATTTTCTTAGTTATTTTAGCATTTTCAATTAATTTATTGGGAGATTGGATGAGAGATACACTCAATCCAAAATTAAAAAAATGAGTTTTTTAAAAATTAATAATTTAAGTGTTAATTATCTGTTGAGAAAAGAAACTGTTTATGCGGCTAAAAATGTAAATATCGAGGTAAACAAAGGTGAAATATTAGGTTTGGTTGGAGAATCTGGGTCTGGAAAAAGTACCGTTGGAAATGCAATAATAAATCTAATCGATGAACCAGGTAAAGTATCAGGTGGATCTGTTATCTTGGGTGATTTAAATATTCATGAAAATTCTAAAAGTATAGTTAAGTACAGGGGAAATAAAATAGGGTTAATTTTTCAAGACCCACAAACATCTTTGAATCCAATTCTTACAATAGGTGAGCAATTAATTGAAACAATCCAAACCCATCTACAATTGAGCAAAGAAGAAGCAAAAAATAAATCTATTAACTTGTTAAAAGAAGTTGGAATTAAGGATGCTGAGAAAAGATTTGATAATTATCCTCATCAGTTTTCAGGGGGAATGAGACAAAGAGTAGTAATATCTCTTGCATTATGTTGTGAGCCTGAACTTCTTATAGCTGATGAGCCAACAACTGCTTTAGATGTTTCAATTCAATCACAAATTCTTGAATTGATAAAAAAATTAACAAAAGAAAGAAATCTTGCCGTAATTTTAATTACACACGATATGGGTGTAATAGCTGAAACCACTGATCGTGTTGCGGTAATGAAGAGTGGAGATTTGGTTGAAGTAGG
>CACNXU010000030.1:0-2500 GCA_902624585.1 uncultured Pelagibacteraceae bacterium
CAATTATTAGTTTAGAGGCATACAAAAATCAAAAAAAACCCTTTAAAATAGGGTATTTTTATCTTTTTTTTTATTCTTAAATGCTTGATTTCCTATAATTTTAGCCTATAAGCACTGAACTTTCACAGTAAAATTATTCTTTATGCAATAAAATGTGAGAATTATTGGGCTTTTTGCTCAATTAGCTATTTAAAATGTAAAAATTTAAGAAGAGAAGTGTGGACGGTTAAGGTTACCAAAATTTGTCGTACACACTTCAATATCATATAAATTTTATTCTTAGAATTTATATGGAAGCTAGTGTGCGCCGTTTTTAAACTTGAGAGTTTGATCATGGCTCAGAACGTACGCTGGCGGCACGCCTAACACATGCAAGTCGAACGAAGTAGCAATACTTAGTGGCAGACGGGTGAGTAACATGTAGGTATCTGCCCTTTGGCCTGGAATAACACGAGGAAACTTGTGCTAATACCGGATAAGTCTTTACAGAGAAAGCTTTATGCACCATTGGATGAGCCTGCACTTGATTAGTTTGTTGGTGGGGTAATGGCCTACCAAGACTGTGATCAATAGCTGATTTGAGAGGATGATCAGCCACATTGGGACTGAGACACGGCCCAAACTCCTACGGGAGGCAGCAGTGGGGAATCTTGCACAATGGAGGAAACTCTGATGCAGCGATGCCGCGTGAGTGAAGAAGGCCTTTGGGTTGTAAAGCTCTTTCGTCGGGGAAGAAAATGACTGTACCCGAATAAGAAGGTCCGGCTAACTTCGTGCCAGCAGCCGCGGTAATACGAAGGGACCTAGCGTAGTTCGGAATTACTGGGCTTAAAGAGTTCGTAGGTGGTTGAAAAAGTTGGTGGTGAAATCCCAGAGCTTAACTCTGGAACTGCCATCAAAACTTTTCAGCTAGAGTATGATAGAGGAAAGCAGAATTTCTAGTGTAGAGGTGAAATTCGTAGATATTAGAAAGAATACCAATTGCGAAGGCAGCTTTCTGGATCATTACTGACACTGAGGAACGAAAGCATGGGTAGCGAAGAGGATTAGATACCCTCGTAGTCCATGCCGTAAACGATGTGTGTTAGACGTTGGAAATTTATTTTCAGTGTCGCAGCGAAAGCGATAAACACACCGCCTGGGGAGTACGACCGCAAGGTTAAAACTCAAATGAATTGACGGGGACCCGCACAAGTAGTGGAGCATGTGGTTTAATTCGAAGATACGCGCAGAACCTTACCAACACTTGACATGTTCGTCGCGACTTTAAGAGATTAAAGTTTTCGGTTCGGCCGGACGAAACACAGGTGCTGCATGGCTGTCGTCAGCTCGTGTCGTGAGATGTTGGGTTAAGTCCCGCAACGAGCGCAACCCTCACTTTTAGTTGCCATCATTAAGTTGGGCACTCTGAAAGAACTGCCAGTGATAAGCTGGAGGAAGGTGGGGATGACGTCAAGTCCTCATGGCCCTTACGTGTTGGGCTACACACGTGCTACAATGGTATCTACAACAGGAAGCAAGACTGCGAAGTTAAGCAAATCCTTAAAAGATACCTCAGTTCGGATTGCACTCTGCAACTCGAGTGCATGAAGCTGGAATTACTAGTAATCGTGGATCAGCGTGCCACGGTGAATGCGTTCCCGGGTCTTGTACACACCGCCCGTCACACCATGGGAGTTGGTTCTACCTTAAGGCAAGGTTTTAAACCCTTGACCACGGTATAGTCAGCGACTGGGGTGAAGTCGTAACAAGGTAGCCGTAGGGGAACCTGCGGCTGGATTACCTCCTTTCTAAGGATGAGTGAAAGTAAAATTTCATTCTAAATAATTTACAGGATAATGTTGACCGTCCTCATTTCTCTTCTTAAATTAGTGTTTCTCTTGCATAGGGGCCGGTAGCTCAGTTGGTTAGAGCACACCCTTGATAAGGGTGGGGTCGAAAGTTCGAGTCTTTCTCGGCCCACCAATTAAAGATCTTGGGGGATTAGCTCAGCTGGGAGAGCGCCTGATTTGCATTCAGGAGGTCAGCGGTTCGATCCCGCTATCCTCCACCAGAACACTTAGTTATAAAAATTGTAAATAAAAATTATTAATATCAATATCTATATCCGAACATTAGAAATGTTATTAGCTAATGTTCAAAATAAAAATTTGATTCAACACAGAATTTTTTTCTGTGCATAAATCAAGCGTTTAAGGGCGTGTAGTGGATGCCTTGGCACTGAAAGCCGATGAAGGACGTGATATACTGCGATAAGTTTCGGGGAGCTGTATGTAAGTTTTGATCCGAAAATTTCCGAATGGGGAAACCCACCACTTAATGTGGTACTTTAAACTGAATACATAGGTTTAAAGAGACAACCTGGAGAACTGAAACATCTAAGTAACCAGAGGAAAAGAAATCAATTGAGATTCCGTTAGTAGTGGCGAGCGAAAGCGGACTAGGCCAGTAGTTTTGTTAAAAAAATTTGAATAGTTTGGAAATGCTAACCATAGAGGGT
>CACNXU010000031.1 GCA_902624585.1 uncultured Pelagibacteraceae bacterium
TTTTTGTATAGGCAAGTAATACCCTATTTTGCTGGTTTTTTGTCCATTTTTTATTAAAAAACCTTGATAATCAACGCTTATTTACAAAAAATTAAGCCTATCTTGTAAATTATATAATCACATATAAATTTGGCTTATGAAAAAAGATTTCTCATTTGATGTAGTTGTAATTGGAGGTGGCCATGCTGGATGTGAAGCTGCAGCAGCTTCCGCTCGTCTTGGAGTGAACACTGCTCTATTTACTCATAAAATAGAAACTATCGGCGAGATGTCCTGTAACCCGGCAATAGGAGGTCTGGGTAAAGGTCATTTGGTTAGAGAAATAGATGCTCTCGATGGTGTTATGGGAGATGTAGCAGATAAATCAGGAATACAATTTAGATTGTTAAATAGAAGTAGAGGGCCAGCAGTAAGAGGACCACGAACTCAATCAGATAGATCACTTTATCGTAAATATATGCAAGAAATATTGTTAAACTACTGTAATTTAAGCGTTTTTTCTGATCCAGTTATAAAGTTTATTTTTAATAAAAACTCGATAAACGGATTTGAAACCAAAGAAGGAAAGAAAGTTCTATCGAATAAGATAATACTTACAACGGGGACTTTTTTGAATGGTTTGATACATATAGGTGATGAAAGAACTCCAGCAGGTAGATACGACGAAAAACCTTCTACAGGTTTGAGTGAACAATTAGCAAAATATAATTTTAAAATTGGAAGATTAAAAACCGGGACCCCACCAAGGTTAGATTCAAGGACAATTAATTTTGAAAACTTAGAAGAACAATTCGCAGATGACGATCCATATTTTTTCTCTTTCCTAACTAAAAAAAATATTAACAAACAAGTTTCATGTCGTATGACTTATACTAACGACAATGTTCATAAAATTATTGAAAAAAATTTATCTAAAAGTGCTATGTACTCTGGGAGCATACAAGGTGTTGGACCAAGATACTGTCCATCAATAGAAGATAAGATAGTAAAATTTGCAGATAAAGGTCGACACCAGATATTTTTAGAACCAGAAGGTCTAAATGATCACACAATTTACCCAAATGGCATCTCAACTTCTCTTCCAGCTGAAATACAACAAGAAATATGTAACAATATCAGTGGTTTAGAGAACGTTACTATACTAAGACCAGGATATGCAATAGAATATGATTATATAGATCCACGTGAACTTTTCTTAACTCTTGAAAGCAAGAAGATAAGCAACCTTTATCTAGCCGGCCAGATTAACGGAACAACAGGATATGAGGAAGCTGCTGCACAAGGTCTTATAGCAGGAATAAATGCTGCCTTGTCCGTTAAAAATTTAGAACCTTTTATTCTCGATAGATCTGATGCATACATAGGAGTTATGATTGATGATTTAGTAACCAAAGGTGTCGCTGAACCTTACCGAATGTTTACATCAAGAGCAGAATATCGATTAAGTCTTAGATCTGATAATGCTGATCAAAGATTAACTGCCAAAGGAATAGATATAGATTTAATCGGAGATGTTAGAAAATCTGTATATTTAGATAAATTCGATAAAATTAAACAAATAAACGTAAAAATGAGTCAATCAACTATATCACCAAATAAAGCTGATAAATTTGGGGTCAAAATAGCAAAAGATGGAATTTTAAGATCTTCTAATGAAATATTAACTCAGAAGGGGGTTGATATGTGTAAAATTAGAGAAATATGGTCTGATATACCTTTTTTTAGTAAAGAAATTGATGAACAGGTGGAGATTAACGCTCATTACAGCGGATATTTAAAGAAGCAAAAAGCTGATATTTTGGCTTTTAAAAGAGATGAAGACCTTTTAATTCCTGAAACAATTAATTATGATAGCCTTTCAGGGTTATCAAATGAGGTAAAAGTTAAGTTTAAAGAAATAAAGCCGAAAACAATGGGACAAGCTCTAAGAATTGACGGAATAACTCCTGCAGCTGTATATATTTTGTTGTCACATGTCAAAAGAAAGTCTATTAAGCATATAGCTTAATGGATCAGGAAATTTTAAATTATTATTCTAGAATCAATCACTTAAATGTTTCACGTGAAACATTTTTGGACTTTGAAAACTATATATCCATGATTCTTGAAAAAAATAAAAAAATCAATATAATTAGTCAAAATACAGCGTCAAAAAAGTCTATAATTGACCGCCATATTATAGATTCTGCACAAATTATTGATTTTATTGACTTAAATAGCAATACAACCACAGATATAGGTTCAGGAGGGGGTATGCCAGGGATAATAGTGGCAATTATGTTAAAAAATATGAAAAATAGTATGAATGTGCACCTTTATGAGAAAAGCTATCATAAAAGCCATTTTTTAAAAGAAGTTTCAGAAAAATTAAATTTAAACACAAAGGTTTTTCAAAAAAATATTTTTGAAACAAAAAATTTAGAAACAGGAACAATAATGTCCAGAGCATTCAAACCAATGCCAGTAGTTTTAGATTTGGTGTATGAAAATTTTTCAAAATATAAAAATTTAATTTTTTTTATGGGGAAGAGTGGAAAAAAAATTTTTGAAAATTCAAAAAAAAAATGGGAGCTGCAATATACAGAAAAGAAAAGTTTAACAAGTGAAGATTCTTTTTTAATAAATATTAAAAAAATTATAAAAAAAAATTAAATGCAAATTATTTCAGTCATAAATCAAAAGGGTGGGGTCGGAAAAACCACTACAGTGATAAATCTTGCAGCTGGCTTATCTCAAATAGATAAAAAAATTTTAGTAATTGACCTAGATCCGCAAGGTAATGCTACCACAGGTCTTGGATTATCTAATATGGATAATTCAAGTGATACAATTTATGGAGTATTGAATGGAACTAGAGAAATTAGTGAGGTGATTAAAAAAACACAGTTTGAAAATTTAGATATCATCACATCTAACGTAGATTTATCGGGTTTAGAAGTAGAGACGGCTGATGACAGTAACAGGGCCTTTATACTAAAGGCTAAATTAACCACATATTTAAACGATTCTAGAGGATTATATGATTATGTCTTGATCGATTGCCCACCTTCATTAAGCTTACTGACAGTAATGGCACTTGTAAGCTCAAATTCACTATTGGTACCACTTCAGACCGAATTTTTTGCTTTAGAGGGTTTGACTCAGCTAATGAAAACGATTGATAGAATTAAAGTAAGTTTAAATCCAGATTTGAATATTAGGGGTATACTTTTAACTATGTATGACAAAAGAAATAAGCTTTCATCTCAAGTCGAGAAAGAAGCTAGGGATTATTTTAGTGAAAAAGTTTATTCAACGGTCATACCGAGGAATGTTAGATTATCAGAAGCGCCTTCTCATGGAGTGCCAGTATTGATTTATGACAAGACATGTCCTGGCAGCAAATCATACTTCAGTTTTACTGACGAGTTTATGAATCAAGAAACAATCGGGAGTGCTGCTTAATGGATAAAATTAAAAAAGGACTAGGTAGAGGCCTTTCTTCACTTATAGGTGAAACAAAAATAGAGCCACAAAAGAATCAGTTGTCAATAAGTGATTTAGTGCCAAATAAATATCAACCGAGAAAAATATTTGATGAAAATAATCTAAAAGAATTAACAGACTCAATTAAAGAAAGAGGTATTATCCAACCTATAATTGTTAGAAAATCAAACCAAGATATTTCTAAATTTGAAATAATAGCAGGAGAAAGAAGATGGCTTGCGGCACAAAGGGCAGGTCTTCATGATGTTCCGGTAGTTATTACTGATGCTGATGATGTAAAATCTTTGGAATTTGCAATTGTTGAAAACGTTCAAAGGCATGATCTTAACCCTCTAGAGGAAGCACAAGGTTATAAACGTTTGATAGACGATTTTTCATACGATCAAGAAAAGGTCTCAAAATTTATTGGTAAAAGCAGAAGTTATATCACAAATTCTTTGAGGCTTTTAACGTTGCCTGATGATGTAATAAAACTTATTGAAGCTCAAAAATTAACTGCTGGTCATGCCAAAATTTTAGTTGGTCTAAACAATGCTAGTTTTGTTGCTACAAAAATTATAGAAAAAAAGCTTTCAGTTAGACAATCTGAAAATTTTGTTAAAATTTTTAAAAATAAAAAACAAAAGTCACGTTTATTGAAAGATTCAAATATCATTGCTCTCGAACTATCTATTTCAAATAAAATTGGTTTAAATGTTGATATACAAAATAACAAAAGAAACAAAGGTAAAATTAGTTTTGAGTATAAAGATTTAGATCAGCTCAACAAAATTATAGATATAATTAAGCTTAATTATTAGTTTTAGTTTCTGACTGGTTAATTATAAAATCTGAAATCAAATAAACCGAGTTATTTATATTTTTTTTTACATGAAGCTCTACATTATTTAATTCGTAGATTAGTTTACTTATATTATAAGATGTCCATTTAGAAATTTGTTCTTTTGTAATTTCTTTATCTTTCCAAAATATCGGCGGCTTTGCAGAAGATATAGTTAAATCAATATCACTATTTTTTTCAAATTCTTCACGTAATTTTAAAATTTTTCTAGATTTATTTAAGAAAGTTCTCAGTATTAGTATACTGTCTTCGTTAGTAAAGTTGTTTTCATTTAAAATATTAATAATTTTTTTCTTGTTTTTAGCTAGACAATTATCAACTAATTCAGCAATACTATAATTTTCATTTAGATTGGTTAATTTTTCTACTATTTCTTGATTAATTTTTTTTCCATTTTTTGAATAATTCTCGATTTTACCTAATTCATTAAATAAAGCATCTCTATCACCTGAATTTTTACTAACTAACAAATTTATATTTGACTGTGACATTGTAATTTTACATTCTCTCAAAAAATCATGTGCTAATTTTGTTAATGTTTGATTGGTATCTGGATAAAAAGCTACTACAACTCTAGATTTACTTTTCTCAAAAGTAGATCTTAGTTTTGATTTTTTTTCTAAGACATCAGCCAAAATTATAATGATTGTGTCTTCTAATCTTTCTACATCGATTTTTTCTATTAAATTTAATAGTTTATCTGTGGCTCGCTTAATAATAATTGTTTTTTGACTTTCAAACAAAGATTTTGAATATAAACTTTCAAGAAAATTTTCACTTGAGCTCAAAATTTCATCTTGCGAGTAGGTTGAAATTTGGTCTTTTTTTTTTATTAATATATTTGTTGAGCTTCTCTTATGACCCTCGTTTTTCCCGTAAAATAATATGATTTTTGTTTTATTAATGTCAATTTTTTCAACTTCGAAAGATTTTATGATCATTTGTTAGTTGATAAATTCATTACTAATTCATTAATTTTGTTGATTATAAAATTAGTTTTTATTGTATTTTCATATCTTTTGAGTTCAAATTCATTTTCAATTTTAGTTGTTTTTGTTTTTT
>CACNXU010000032.1 GCA_902624585.1 uncultured Pelagibacteraceae bacterium
ACAAGAATTCCTCCAAAAATTAAAATGAATTATTTATCTACAGACGAAGACAGAGAAATAGCTGGTAAATCTCTCAAAATAGTAAGAAAAATAGTAATGGAATCTAAAGCCTATAAAAATTATGACCCAGAGGAATTAAGACCAGGAATAAATATTACAGATAATAAACAGTTAGCTGTTGAAGCAGGAAAATATGCAAATACAATTTTTCATCCTGTCAGTACATGTAGAATGGGTAATGATGAAAACGCTGTGGTATCTGATCAATTAAAAGTTCATGGAATTAAAAATCTAAGAGTAATTGATGCATCAGTTATGCCTTATATAACCTCTGGAAATACAAATGCTCCTACAATAATGATTGCAGAAAAAGGTGCAGACATGATACTACAAAAGTAATGTTTGCAGAATTTTTTACTCCAGAGCAAATAGCAATTTTAACTCAAATTATTTTTATTGATTTAGTCTTAGCTGGTGACAACGCTATTATTATAGGAATGGTTGCATCAAAATTTCCACTAGAGCAAAGAAAAAAAATTATATTCTGGGGAATTGGTGGTGCTGTAGTTTTAAGGATAATTTTAACTTTACTTACAGCTTATCTTTTGCAAATAACTGGTTTAAGACTTATTGGGGGATTATTACTACTTTATATAGTTTATAAACTTTACGTGGATGTAATCAAAGGTGCAGAAAAAGAGGAAGATATCAATGTAGATAGCTCAAGTTTTTTTAAAGCAATTTGGACAGTTTTATTGGCAGACTTTACGATGAGTTTAGATAATGTTCTAGGTGTTGCTGGGGCAGCTGGAGATCATTATGGATTACTTGTTTTTGGTTTAGTTTTATCAATTGTTTTAATGGCGACTGCTGCAACTCTTATTTCTGGTTGGATTAAAAAATATAAATGGATTGCTTGGCTTGGGCTATTGGCTGTATTATTTGTTGCTCTTGAGTTGATTTACACTGATATTAAAATATTATTCTTTTAATGTATCTACAAAAAATTAACCTAAAAAATAAATATGCCTTAGTCACTGGTGCTGGTAAAGGATTGGGTAGAGCTTGTTCTATTGCACTAGCTGAAGCAGGAGCAACAGTTATAGCTTTGAGCAGAACTTCTTCAGATCTCAACAAATTAGAAAAAAGTATTAAAAAAGTTAAAGGAAAAATTATTAAAATTAATTGTGATGTAATGAATTATAAGGATTTAAATCAAAAATTAAATAAAATTAAAATTATTGATGTGTTAGTAAATAATGCAGGTACTAATATCCCAGAACCCTTCGAAAAAATTAAACAACAAAGTATGAATTACCTTGTAGATTTAAATCTCAAAGCTGCATTCAACGTCGCACAAATAGTTGTAAAAAAAATGCTTAAAAACAAAAAAAGACCTGGATCAATTATTAATATGTCATCTCAGCTAGGTCATGTTGGTATGGCTGGGAGAAATGTATACAATATGACAAAATTTGGTATTGAAGGTTTAACCAAAGGTATGGGTGTTGAATTAGCAAAAAAAAATATTAGAGTTAATTCAGTATCACCTACTTTCGTAGAAACACCAATGGTCAAAAGATTTTTTAAAAACAAAAAATTTAAAAAATTAGCTCTTGGAAATATTCCATTGGGAAAAGCAGCAACTGAAAGTGATGTAGCAACAACTGTATGTTTTTTGGCATCATCAGCATCTTCAATGATTACAGGAACATCAATAATTATAGATGGTGGATGGACAGCTCAATAATTTATAGACTTTTTTTTGTATTTTTAATTTTTATATCACCTGTAAATGCAATTGAATTCCAAGGTAAGTTTCTACAAGGTCATTTTATATTAGGAAAAACTGATCCTAATTCTAAAATTTTGGTTGGAAAAAAAGAAGTTAAAGTATCTAAAGATGGTTTTTTTGTTTTTGGTATAGATAGAGATCAAAAATATGATCTTAAATTTACTAAAATCATTAATGAAAAAAAATCAATAATAATTAAAAAAGTCTTAAAAAGAAAATATAATATACAGAGAATTGACGGCCTAGCCGAAAACAAAGTAACACCACCAGAGTCTGTTTATAAAAGAATTAAAAAAGAAAATAATGCAATAGGAAAAGCAAGGGCGATAAATTCTGATCTGCAATTTTTTAAAGAAAAATTTATAATGCCTGTTGAAGGTATAATCAGTGGTGTTTACGGTAGTCAAAGGATTTTAAATGGTAAACCAAGATGGCCTCACTATGGAATAGATATTGCAGCTAAACAAGGGACTATGATTAAATCATCTGGCTCGGGTGTAGTTACTATGGCTGAAGACAATTTATATTATACAGGTGGAACAGTTATAATGGACCATGGTCACGGGATATCAACTATTTATTCTCACTTAGAAAATGTATTAGTTTCAGTTGGTGATCAGATAAATCAAGGTGATATAATAGGAACTGTAGGATCAACGGGAAGATCAACAGGACCACATTTGGATTTTAGAGTGAATTGGTTTCAAACTCGACTCGATCCAATGTCAGTGATTAATTGAAATAAGTTTATTGGAGCACTAGGTAATTAATCTTGCAAAACAGAATATACTAACCTGTAATAGTCGTAGTGTCTGTCGGTTGAATGAATGGTAATAATTTTGTTATTGTCAAAATCAATCACTACTTGTTGGCCAGCAAACCCGTCCATCATTAAAATAAGTCTGTCCTCTAAACCAATAGCATCCCATAGAAACTGACCACCATAAGTTTGTGCAACTTTATGGTTACCATCATTGTCTCTGTACTCGTCTTTTTGTCTATCAACTCTATTTTCATACATTGTTTTTAAATAATTACCAACGCAAGTATCATTCTTCCAATGATTCATAATCATGTTAGCAATTCTTAAATAATCGTATCTGTCAGCATAGAAAGAATATCTTCCGTATTCACCAGATTTTCTGTTACCAGTTTTATCTTTTCTTAAAGTTTTATGAAAATAAACTCTTTTTGCAACTTTAGCGTCTTCTACAAATATCTTATGTAATAACTTATTCCAGTCATCACCAGTTTTGTAAATAACATAGTTCATAATAACATTGGTTGTCATGGCACTATAATTAAAATACTTACCAGGTTCTAACCCACTTTTACCTTTAAAGTATTTCTTCATAGCTTTTTTAATGGGTATAGTGTTAACACTTTGTTTATCTTTTGTTATTTTGCTGTCCCAAATACCAATTCTATCACCAATTATTTCGTCATCACCTGCTTGCATGTTAAGCAAGTTTATTAATTTTTGATTTTCATATAAAGTGTCAGCAACAGTTGGATAATCAATTCTATCAAAAACTGTATGATTAATATAACCACCACACATGGCATAACCAGTCACAAGACTTACTAAACTTTTACCTACAGAATGTGAAGGATATGGTCCCCGATATTTACTTTTTCTATTTTGATCAACTAAAATTTTGTTGTTTTCAAATAAGATGTAAGAAACTAAACCAGTTTTTTTATCTTTAAGTTGTTGTTCAACTAATTTAGATAAATCGTTAGTCTGTTTTCTTCCGACACTGTTTCTGGAATTAACTAAGATGGTAGTTTGTAAATCAAACTCAAACTCATACGTATCATTTTCTTTATCACCGATTTTGTATTTATAACTACAATTAAAACAGTATTTTTCATTAGCATGTTGAGCAAACGTTACGCCGATCATCATAAAGAAAGCTAGGATGAAATAAATAATTCTATACATTCTGATTTTGTAAGTTTACATTTTACTTAACTCTAAGATTAATTCACCTTTCTTTTTAAATCTCAGATCTTGCTCTTAATCTTTCATAAATAAGTCTTGTTTTAATACCTAGATTTAAAAAAGGTTGAGGTGGTAACCAAGTTGGTTTATTTCTTGCTTCAATAACTTCTATCTCTTTTGTATTTTCATTGCTTGCTTTGATTGCTATTTGTTCTCCAAATAAGGTACCAACTCCAATTCCAGAACCATTATAACAGCCTGCTACAAATATATTATCATCAATTTTTTCAAAAATTTGAGAACTATTTCTTGTTCTTGAAACAATGCCTGACCAAGAAGATTGAATAATATCATCAGGTAATTCAGGAAATCTTTTTTTAATTCCAAGTCTTTGTTTTAATGATCTTTTCTTCAATTCATTTTTAGGCATTTGATAAGGATTATAAACCTCTGCAGTATTTCTAATTAAAATTCTTCTATCTTTAGTCATTCTTATCGTGGCCCCCATTGGTCTAACAGGTAACACTCCCCACTCTTTAGGCTCTCCAAGAGATATAAACTCCTTATCCAATAAAGGCCTAGTCATACTAGCTGTCAAAGTAATAGGAAAATTATAATTAGACTTTACACCTAAAGACTTGAGAAATCCGTTTGTAGCAAAAATAATCTTTTTACTTTTAATTAAACCATTTTTAAATTTACAAATAACTGTGTCTTTAACCTTTTCCCAATTTAATAATAAAGAATTTTCATAAAGATTTATATTTTTGGGCAAGGTGTCAATCATAGCTCTAACTAATTTACCCGGATGTAATAAAATTCCCCCCTTTGTATGAAGAGCTATATTGTAAAAATTAGTACCTAGTCTTTTTTTAAGTTCTTCGTTAGATAATAAATTGTGTTCAAAACCTAATTTAGTTAAGGTGTTAGAAAAATTTTCTAATATTTTTTTATCCTCTAACTTTGATGAGGCAAAATATTTTCCGCATTCATTCCAATCACAATCTACTTGATATTCTTTAATAAATTTTTTGATGGTCTCTATTCCTAATTTATAAATATCTGTCTTTTTTTTATAATTATCTAATTCTTTATTAGAAGTAAAACCATCATTTAATGTTGTATCGACTAGATAACCAGAGTTTCTGGCACTTGCTCCCTCTCCTGCCAGCTGAGCATCAACAATAATTATTTTTTGCTTTGGGTGTAATTCACTTAATTTTCTTGCAGCAGATAAACCTGTGTAACCTGCTCCAATTATTAGCCAATCACAAGTTTTATTTTTTTTTATTTCAATAATATTTTTTCTTACATTTAAATTTTTTAACCATG
>CACNXU010000033.1 GCA_902624585.1 uncultured Pelagibacteraceae bacterium
TCCTTTATTCGAATTTGATAATTTATATTTTGTATCTCCAAATATAGGATTTCCAACTGCATATAATTGTTTTCTTAACTGATGTTTTCTTCCAGTAATAGGTTTTAATTCTAATAAACTTGCTTCAGAATTTTTATCAATAACTTTAAAAATTGTTTTTGCTTTTTCAATTATTTTTTTATCACTGTCATACCTAATTAGATCACCATCCCATACACCAGATTTTTTATTAATTTCACCTTGGCAGATAGCTAAATATGTTTTATGTACTTTTCTTAGTCTAAATAAAGAAGTGAGCAATTGAGCGCTCTCTCTGTTTTTGGCCAAAATAAAAACTCCAGAAGTATCTTTATCCAACCTATGAACAGAATATGGTTTTGTTCCTTCAAAAATTTCACTTTTGGCAAAAATATCAACTAGATTTTTTTTTGATTTAGTTCCACCTTGTACTGATATGCCTGATGCTTTATTTATAACGACAAAATTATCATTGTTATCAATAATCTGGTCTTCATTTGATTTCACAATATCTTTTGATGGTAAAAACTTAATTTTTTTTTGTTGAATTGTTTCTTTAAATTCAATATTGAATATATTTATTTCATCTTTAGTTTTTACTTTAAGAGAGCTTTTAACTTTCTTTCTATTTAACTTTATTTTTCCTGTTCTTAAATATTTTTCAACAAGTCCTTGTGGAATTTTACCAATTTTTAATCTTAACCATCTGTCCAAACGCATATCATTACACGTTGAATCAACGATGTAAGATTTTTTCATGATTTAAGATTTAAGCTGTAGCTTGGTTTTTTTCTTCTGTTTTAGGAGATTCTTTAGTTGTATCTTTTTTTGGTTTATCAACTCTCTTTGCTTCAATGTCTCTATCAACAAATTCGATTATTGCCATTGGAGCATTATCCCCATATCTAAATCCAGCTTTAATTATTCTTGTATAACCACCTTTTCTATTTTGATATCTTTTAGAAAGTGTTTTTTTAACTTTATTAGCTGATTTAATATCTTGTAGTTTAGAAACTAACATTTTGGTTGTCTGTAAGTTTTCTTTTTTTCCTAATGTTATTATTTTATCCGCTTGAGGTTTTAAAAATTTAGCTTTTGGCAAAGTAGTTTTAATCTGCTCATACTTAATCAAAGAATTTAGCATATTCTTAAGCAAAGCTTTTCTGTGCTCCGATGTTCTGTTTAACTTCTTATTTGCCAGGCCATGTCTCATTAAATTGCTTCCTCCAATTTCTTGGACATTTCTGCAATGTTGTCTGGTGGCCAGTTAGGTATTTCCATTCCCAAATATAGAGACATACCTGTCAAAACTTCTTTAATTTCATTTAATGATTTTCTTCCAAAATTAGGTGTTCTCAACATTTCACCTTCAGATTTTTGAACCAGGTCTCCGATATAAATAATATTATCATTTTTTAAGCAATTCATTGATCTAACTGATAACTCTAACTCATCCACTTTTCTTAATAAGTTTTTATTAAATTCTGGTTCTGTAGAAACTTCTTTTACAGGGGCCTCAACTGGCTCATCAAAGTTTATAAACATTTTAAGTTGATCTTGGAAAATTCTAGCTGAATAAGCCACTGCATCTTCAGCAGAAATTGAACCATTTGTTTCAACTTCCATAGTTAACTTATCATAATCTAGTGCTTTACCTTCTCTTGCAGTACTTACTGAATATGAAACTTTTTTAACTGGACTATAAAGTGAGTCTATAGCAATTAGACCTAGTGGTGGTTCCTCAGGTTTATTCAATTCTGCAGGTACGTATCCTTTGCCGGTATTGACATTCATCTCCATATGAAAAGTAGTATTTTCATCTAGATTACAAATTACTAAATCAGGATTTAAAATTTCTACATCTGCAACTGGAGCTATATCGGAAGCCTTAATTTCTCCAGGTCCTTTTGCATCTAAAATTAATTTTTTTGTGCCTTCCGAATTGCTTTTTAAGGCTAAAGATTTTACGTTTAAAACAATATCTGTAACATCTTCTCGAACACCTTTTATAGAAGTAAACTCATGCAATACACCATCAATTTGAATAGATGTTACTGCGGCACCTCTTATTGATGATAACAGAATTCTTCTCAAAGAGTTACCCAAAGTTAAACCATAACCTTTTTCTAGTGGTTCAGCTATAATCTTTGCATGTGTTAAGTCATTACTTATTTGAACATCTAACTTAGATGGTTTAATTAATGATTTCCAATTTTTTACATTTACATTTTCGACTTCCATTAAACTCTCCTTTTCTTTGGTGGTCTAGTTCCATTGTGAGGCATTGGCGTAGTATCTTTTATTGATAAAATCTTAAATCCTCTAGCTTGTAATGCTCTTAAAGCTGTTTCTCTTCCTGATCCAGGTCCTTTTACTTCAACAGATAAAGTTTTCATTCCATACTCAAGTGCTTTAGATGCTGCAGAGTCCGCTGCAATCTGTGCAGCATAAGGTGTAGATTTTCTTGATCCTTTAAACCCTTTTTGTCCTGCAGATGCCCAAGAAATTACATTTCCATTTGTATCAGCAATAGATATGATTGTATTATTAAATGTTGATTGCACATAAGCAATTCCATTTAAAATATTTTTCTTAACTTTCTTTTTTTTTGAATAAGAACTTTTTACAGTTTTTTTAGTAGATTTTTCTACCTTCTGATCTTTATTCTCAACCTTATCAGTTTTAGCCATAACTATTTTTTAGTTGGTGTTAGTTTTTTTCCAGCAATAGCGATTGCTTTACCTTTTCTTGTTCTTGCATTACATCTAGTTCTTTGTCCTCTAACAGGTAATTTTTTTCTATGTCTTGTTCCTCTGTAACAAGCTAAATCTATTAATCTTTTAATACTCAATGAATAATCTCTTCTTAAATCACCTTCTACTTTAAAGTTTTGATCGATGTATTCTCTAATTTTTAAAATCTCATCATCTGTCAATTCATTTACTCTTTTAGCTCTTGGAATTTCTAAAGATGAACAAATTTGCTGAGAGAATTTATCACCGATTCCATAAATATAAGTTAAACCTATATGAACAAGCTTATTCTGTGGAATGTTTATACCTGCTATACGAGCCATAATTTTTGTGATAAATTGTGCCTTTTATATAAGAAGATCAATCAAAGTCAACGTCTTATACATTGATAAAAGCGTCAATTTTCCTTGTTATTTCATTTATTTCTAAACCACCATCAATCTCCCTAAAATTTGGATTATCAGAGTAGAAATTTAGAACTGGTTGGGTTGTTTCCATGTATTTGTCATACCTTGCGAGTATAGTGTGAGAATTATCATCAGACCTATTTTCTATAATTTTTCTTTTCTCAAGCCTTTTGATAATTGTTTCTTTATCTACGTTTAGAAATAAAATTAAATCTATGCTCTGATTTGAGTTTTTAAGTAAAACATCTAAATTTTTAGCCTGACTTAACGATCGAGGATATCCATCAAAGATTAATTTATTTTTTTTTTGAGGATCAGATATTAAATTTTCTATAAGTTTATTAACAATATTATCACTTATAAATTTCCCTCTCTTCATATCATCAGTGATAGCTTTACCGATATCTGATTTTTTTTTTATCTCTTCTCTTAAAAGATCGCCTGTTGAAATTTGAAAAACTTTTAATTTTTCAACCAGATATTTAGACTGTGTACCTTTTCCAGCACCAGGTGGTCCAAATAAAATTATATTCACTTACCTACCAAATTTAGTTTTTTTAATCAGTTGTTCGTATTGTGAACTCATTAATCTTGTTTGAATTTGAGTTACAGTATCAATAGCGACAACAACAACAATTAAAATCGAAGCACCTCCTAAATAAAATGGTATAGGATAATTTGCAATTAAAAACTCTGGCATTAAGCAAACCAAAGTTAAATAAAGAGCTCCAATAGTAGTTAACTTTGTTAAAATATTCTCAATATATATTGCTGTACTTTCTCCAGGTCTTATTCCTGGTACAAAACCACCATACTTTCTTAAATTTTCTGCAGTCTCAGTTGGATTAAAAGTTATGGATGTGTAAAAAAAAGTAAAAAATATTATTCCTGATGCATAAAGTAACATGTAGAGAGGTTGTCCTTGTGTGAAATAAGAGCTTAAATTTAAAAATGTTTCATTATTAGAAAATGAAAAATTTGAAAATGTTACTGGCAGTAATAAAAGAGCTGAAGCAAATATTGCTGGTATAACTCCAGCTTGGTTAATCTTTAGAGGTAAATGAGAAGATTCTCCACCATACATTTTATTTCCCATCTGTCTTTTAGGATAGTTGACAAGAATTTTTCTTAATGCTCTCTCCATAAAAACTACGAATAAAATTGTTAATATTAGTAAAACAAATATTGATAAAATCATAATTGTTGATATGGCTCCTGTTCTGCCTAATTCAAAAGTTGTTACTAAAGCTCTAGGGATTTCAGCAACAATTCCAGCAAAAATTATTAAAGATATCCCGTTACCAATACCTCGTTGTGTAATCTGCTCTCCTAACCACATTAAAAATATGGTACCTGCTACGATAGTAGTAACAGTTGTAATTTTAAAAAAACCACCTGGATTAATTACTAAATCTGCCGATGACTCTAAACCTACTGATAAACCATATCCTTGAACTGTTGCAAGCAAGACTGTTCCGTATCTAGTAATTTGTGTTATTTTTGCTCTACCTGTTTCTCCTTGAGCTTTTAAATTTTTAAAATAATCAGTAACCCCAGTTAGAAGTTGAACTATAATAGCAGATGAAATGTATGGCATTATTCCTAAAGCAAATATTGCCATTCTGCTTACTGCACCTCCGGCAAAAACATTGAACATTCCAAGCAACCCTTTTTGGTTACCTTCCATCATTATTTTTAATTGTTCAGGATCTATACCTGGTAAAGGTACAAAAGTTCCAAATCTATAAACAGCTAGAATTAAAATAGTAAATATTATTCTGTTTCTTAAATCATTTGTTGATGATGATGCACTCATATAAACAAACTATTTTTTTAATTGAATAGATCCACCAATTTTTTCTAGTTTTTCTAT
>CACNXU010000034.1 GCA_902624585.1 uncultured Pelagibacteraceae bacterium
ATATAATAATCCACTGACACTATTAACTTTCATAATTGATTTTCTTTTCTTTCCGTCATGCATGCCTATTTTTAAAGCCCAGTCAGGATTATAAACAGGAGATGGAGCACCTTTTCCAAATGAAATGAATTTATGTTTATTTAAATCATTAACTGTTTTTGGCATACCATTTTTTTCTAAATACTTATTTGAACCATAAATATAATATTTAATATCCACTAATTTTTTTTGTATATAATTTAGTTGTTTTGGTCTTCTCATGAAAATTCCAATATCAGCCTGCCTAGTGCTTAAATCCAACTCTTTATCATCAAATACTAATTCAATTTCTATTTCAGGGTTTAATCTCATAAATTCTTGAATTCTTGGAGTCAACCAGTGAGTACCGAAACTTCTTACTGTTGTGATGGTTAATTTACCTGATGGTTTATTTTTTTGATCACCCAATGAAGTTTCAACTTCTTTAAGTTTACTTATTACCTCGTGGGCTGTTTTAAAAACATATTCTCCATTCTCAGTAAGTGTTAATCCCCTCGCGTGTCTCTCAAACAACTGAACTTTCAAATCTTGTTCAAGCGATTGAATTTGTCTGCTAATAGCTGATTGGCTTAAATTTAAATTAACAGTAGCATTAGTGAAGCTACCAGCCTCTGCTACTGCATGAAAAATTTTTAATTTATCCCAATCCATTAATCCTTTAAATTTATTATATATCTTCCTGAAGTTTCACCTTTAAGCATTTTTGGAAAAATTTCTTGTACATCTTCCAAACTAATTTCTTTTACAGATTTTTCTAAAATCTTGAAATCAATTAACTTAGATGCTTCACTCCATAAAAACTTTCTTCTTACATTTGAAACTGTAACGGAATTGATGCCCCAAAGCTTTACTCCTCTTATAATAAATGGCATTACGGTTGTATTTAATTTTATATCAGCGGCATTTCCACAACACGCAATAATTCCTGCCTCTTTAGTTTGGGCAAGTATATTTTCTAAAACTTTACCACCAACTGTGTCAACTGCTCCATCCCACAGTCCTTTTTCTAAAGGTCTTGCATCCTTAGTCAATTCACTAGTGTTTATAACGTTTTTAGCACCAATTGATTTTAAATATTCACTATTATTGTTTTTTCCAGTTACTGCAGTTACATTGCATCCTAGTTTATTCAAAATCATAACTGCCATACTTCCTACACCACCGGAAGCACCACTTACAATTACTTCATTAACTTTTTCTCCAAGCAACAATTCTTCTCTAGTTAATTTAGTAACAAATGCACTTTGCAATGCTGTAAAACCTGCTGTACCCATTATCATGGATTGTTTAGATGTTAAGTCTTTTGGTTTTTTTACTAAAAATTTACTATCTACTTTTGCATATTGGGAATAACCGCCATAATAAATTTCTCCAACTCTCCATCCTGTTAAAATAACTTCGTCTCCAATTTTAAATTGCTCACTATTACTCTCTTCAACTACACCAGAAAAATCAATTCCAGGAATATGTGGAAATTCTTTAACTAATCTAGCGCCATTTTTTAAAATTAGAGCATCTTTATAATTGAGGCCTGAGTAATCAACTTTTACTGTGACATCTCCGTATTTTAGGAAATCTTTATTAAGAACTTTTATTTCTCTTGTAAAACTCTCACCTTCTTGATTAAGGACAATAGCTTTAAATTGGTCAGACACTTTAATCTTTTAACGTAGTGCTGATAAATCGTAAATACCTATTTTGATAGCTTAAATCTTCTTTAAATTGACCCAAATAATAATTTGTAACTGTTGTTGCTTGTTCTTTTTTTATTCCTCTCATTGTCATACACTGATGAGTTGAATCTATTGTTACTGCAACACCTTTGGCATCTAAAGATGTCATTAAAGTATTTGCAATTTGCATAGTCAGTCTCTCTTGGGTCTGCAATCTTTTTGAAAACACATCTACTACTCTCGCAAGTTTACTTAAACCAACAACCCTTTCCTTTGGAATATATGCAACATGTGCTTTTCCAATAATTGGTGCCATATGATGTTCACAATGACTTTGAACAGATATATTTTTTTGTACTACCATGTCATCGTAACCTTCTACATCACCGAATGTTTTATCTAATACTTTATTTGGATCTTCCTTGTATCCCTTAAAGTATTCTTTAAATGCCTTTACAACTCTTTTTGGAGTTTCTAATAATCCTTCTCTATTTGGGTCTTCACCCATCCAAGTTAGAATAGTTCTAAATGCTTCTTCAGCTTCTTTGTCAGATATTTCCTTAGAAACTATATCTTTATTATCTGTGTCTTTTACTAATTTCATAGCGATGTTTTATACAGTAATTACTTCATTTTAAAAATATTTAATATATTTTTATATGTGCTACATAATCACCGCATATGTTCAAAAAAAGAGAAAATATCTATGAAATTGAGGAAGGAAACCTTTTATCGCCAAAATTTGATAACGATGGATTGATTCCAGTTGTCACGATGTGTTCAAAAACCAAAGATATTCTTATGCATGGTTATATGAATGTAGAGGCTTTAAAAAAGACTATTGAAACTAAAGAAGCCTATTACTTTAGTAGATCCAGAAAAGTAATATGGCATAAAGGTAAAACAAGTGGTTTTACTCAAAAAGTTAAAGAGATAAGAATTGATGATGATCAAGACTCAATTTGGTTAACTGTTGACATTGGTGATGGTGCAAGTTGTCATGTAGGTTATCGATCTTGCTTTTATAGATCTATTCCTATGGGTCCTATAGATAATGGTAAAGAAGTTAAAATGAAATTTCTTGAAAATAAAAAAAAATTCGATCCAGACAAAGTTTATAAAGGTCAACCTAATCCAACAAAAATATAATGAAAGAAATACAAAAAAATGTTCTTGGTGAAGATTTAGAGGAATGTTCGAATGATCCCTTAACAGGTTGGTTCAGAGATGGTTGTTGTAATACAGATGAAAATGATCATGGAGTACACACTGTTTGTGCAAAAGTAAATACTGAATTTCTAGAATGGTTAAAGGAAGCTGGAAATGATTTAATAACACCGCATCCAGAATTTGGATTTCCAGGTTTAAAAGATGGTGATGGTTGGTGTATATGTGCAAGTTGGTATGCTAGAGCTGTTGAAGCTGGTAAAGGATGTCCTATATTCTTAAAAAGAACACATAAAAATACTCTAAAACACTTACCCATTGAAACTTTAAAAAAATTTGCAATAGACTTATCTTAAATTACATGTTCCCATATCTTGGACCACCGCTACCCTCTGGTGTAACCCAAGTTATATTTTGAGAAGGTTCCTTAATATCACATGTTTTACAATGAATACAATTTTGAGAATTAATAACAAATTTATTAATATCATTTTCTCTTTGAACCTCATAAACGCCTGCTGGACAATATAATTGGGCTGGTTCATTAAATTTTTCCAACGTATAACTAATTGGTAAATCTGGATCCTTTAGTCTCAAATGAACTGGTTGATTTTCAGCGTGATTTGTCCCCGTTAAATAAACAGAACTTGTTTTATCAAAAGTAATTACATTATCATATTTTGGATAGTCAATTTTAGGCATTTCATTTGCTGGCTTTAATGTTTCATGATCAGCGTGTTTATGTTTTAAAGTAAAAGGTAGTTTGCCTCTAAATAAAATTTGATCTATTCCTGTAAAGATTATCCCTAGAATTAAACCCCAACTAAAACTTGGTTTTACGTTTCTAGCTGCATATAATTCTTTATATAACCAACTATTTTTGAATTTATCCTCATAAATTGATAAATTCTTACCTTCTTTTAAATGTTCATTAATAGTCTCGGCTGCAATCATTCCACTTTTCATTGCTGTGTGAGACCCTTTTATCTTTGGCATATTTAAAGTCCCAGCATCACATCCAACTAACAATGCACCAGGCATAAACATTTTTGGTAAGCTTTGAAACCCACCTTCTATAAGCGCTCTTGCTCCATAAGAAATTCTTTTTCCTCCCTCAATTATTTTTTTTAATAGCAGGATGGGTTTTAAATCTTTGAAATTCATCGTATGGCGATAAATGAGGATTTTTATAATCTAAACCAATTACGTAACCTAAAAATACTTGTTTATTATCAGCATGATACATAAAACTTCCACCATAAGTACTGTTATCTAGTGGCCATCCAGCTGTATGCATAACTAAACCCTCTTCATGATTTTTGTCTTCTATTTCCCAAATTTCTTTAAAACCAATTCCGTATTGTTGAGGATCTTTGCCTTTATTCAACTCAAATTTTTGTATCAATTGTTTTCCTAAATGACCTCTACAACCCTCTGCAAAGACAGTAACTTTTCCTAAAAGTTCAATTCCAGGTTCGAAACTATCTTTTTTATTTCCCTCTTTATCAACTCCCATATCTTGTGTTGCTACGCCTTTTACAGATCCATCGTCATTATATAAAATTTCACTCGCAGGAAATCCTGGGAATATTTCAACACCTAATGCTTCAGCTTGCTCTGCAAGCCACCTACATAAATTTGCTAAACTAATAATATAGTTTTTATGATTTTGTTGAACTTCAGGTAAAAGCCACGTTGGCCAGCTTAATGATTTTGTTTTTCCTAAAAATAAAAATTTTTCTTTTTTAACT
>CACNXU010000035.1 GCA_902624585.1 uncultured Pelagibacteraceae bacterium
GCAAAAATAAAATAAAAAAACTAAATAAATTAATTTAAAATTATTCTTTCCAACTAGAGTATTTCTTTTTAACGCCATCTTTATTTTTATTTGGATAATATGCTGAGTCAGTTCCAGTTAAATTTTCTTGATGTGGTTTTTGCCATTTGTATTTTTCTAGGTTATGTTTTTTCTCAATTTTATTAGGTGTAAAATGTATCCAAGAATACCATTCAACAGGAATTTTTGATGCATCAATTGTATTTGAATAGATAACCCATCTTTTTCCGTTTTTACTTTCGTAGTATTTATTACCAGACTCGTCGGTACCAACTAGTTTTCCAAATAAAATAGTTTTAAGTCTTGTTCCGAGAGTATCCCGATTCCACCAAGTGAAAATTTTTTTTAAGAGTGTCAACATAATATTTATTTAATTTTTCAATTAAAAATTGTAAAATTTAAATTAGACTAAAATATGAATATGTATATAAATAAATTGATTCAATATTCAAATTAAAATTAATATAGAGGATAAATGTCAAAATACTTAGTTGAAACATATTATACTTGTACCTTTAAAGTAAACCATTATCTAGATGACATAAATGAGTCAGAGTTAAAGAATTTAGAAAAGAGAGATGACGGGAAATTTGAAGTTTTAGATGTAAAACTTGATAACAGAAAAACGAAAAGTTTAGACCCTAAAAATAATAAAATCTATGAAAATAACAAAGTAGAAGTAGTTAATGAAAAAGATAATAAAATCCAAATAAATAAAGAAAATGTAATAACGGGTATAAAAACGGCTAACGAGAGGTCAGATAAAAGATTTAGCATGCCTGACAGAAGAAAAGGCTATATTCAAAAGGCCACTATTGGTGATCACAAAGTCTACCTGCATACTGGAGAATATGAGGATGGAAAAATTGGAGAAATATTTATTGATACCAGTAAAGAGGGTGAACTTGTTAAAGCTTTAATGAATAACTTCGCGATTGCTGTTTCATTAGGCCTTCAATATGGTGTTCCGTTAGATGAGTTTATTAGTGCGTTTGTTGGTACGAAATTTGAACCTTCTGGTAAAGTCTACGGAAATGATAGAATTCTAAGTGCCACGTCAATTCTAGATTATATTTTTAGAGAGCTAGCCATTTCATATCAAAATAGAGAAGATCTAGCACACACTCCAGCAATTGGGGGCAATGATTCTAATAATATGGAAGATCAAAACTCTGAGGATCATAATCAGTTATTAAAAATTGTAAAAGATATTACAAGCAAAGGTTTTGTTAGAAATAATTACAAGAAAAATTTAGTAGATCTTTCAGATGTTAAAATAAGTTTAAAAGGTAAAAAATAATTTATTTTTTAATTTTTAAAGCTAAATTTAATTCTTTTAATTGATCTAAATTAACCTCAGATGGTGCATTCATCATCAAATCTTGTGCGTTTTGGTTCATTGGGAACATGGTAACTTCTCTAATATTCCTCTCATTAGCTAATAGCATTACTATCCTATCAATACCAGGCGCTATTCCACCATGTGGTGGCGCACCATAACTAAGTGCATTAATCATTCCACTAAATTTTTCATCTACTTGCTTTTTATCATATCCTGCAATTGAAAAAAGTTTATACATAAGTTCTGGTTTATGATTTCTAATCGCACCAGATGATAATTCGATTCCATTACAAACTATATCGTATTGATATGCAAGTATATCTAGTGGGCTTTCAAAATCTTTTTCACCTAAATCACCTTGTGGCATTGAAAATGGATTATGACTAAACTTAATTTTATCAGTTATTTCATCTTTTTCAAACATTGGATAATCTACAATCCAGCAAAAAGCAAAAATATCTTCATTTACTAAATCAAGATCTTTTGCAATTTTATCTCTTGCTAAAGCAGTAATTTTTTCTAATTCATCCTGTTTTCCACAAGCCATAAAAATACTATCACCTATTTCACAGTTTGTTTTTTTCATGATTTCGAGTAATGCATCTTCAGAGAAGAATTTACCTATTGGACCTTTTGCTGAAATATGATTATCTTTTTCAAATGTAAAATATGCTAAACCCGAGGCGCCTTCTCCCTTTGCCCATTTATCAATATTATCGAAGAAACTTCTTGGTTTATCTTTTGTATTTTTTGTTACAATACACCTTACTCTAGATCCAGATTTTACCAATTTTTTAAATATTTCAAATGAAACATCTTCTCTAGTAAAAATTTCAGTAATATCATTTATAGTAAGTGGATTTCTTAAATCTGGTTTATCTGTACCATATTTAAGCATTGCTTCCTTGAATGATATCTTTGGAAATTTATCAAACATCAGTTTTTTAGTAGAAAATTTTTTAAATGTATTTACCATTAACTTTTCGACAACATTAAATACGTCTTCTTGCTCAACAAATGACATTTCTAAATCTAATTGATAAAACTCTCCAGGACTTCTGTCTGCTCTTGCATCTTCATCCCTAAAACAAGGTGCAATTTGAAAATATCTATCAAACCCTGAGACCATTATTAATTGTTTAAATTGTTGAGGGGCTTGAGGTAATGCATAAAATTTTCCTGGATTTAAACGACTAGGTACTAAAAAATCTCTGGCACCTTCTGGACTAGATGAAGTTAAAATTGGTGTTTGAAATTCTAAAAAACCTAATTTACTCATTTCATTTCGGATGAACGAAATAACTTTAGATCTTAAAATAATATTTTCATGAATTTTTTTTCTTCTTAAATCTAAAAATCTATATTTCAATCTTATTTCTTCAGCATATTCTTGATCACTAAAGATTGGCATGGGCAGCTCTTTACAAGTACCTAAAACTTCATACTCCTCAATAACAACCTCTATTTCGCCTGTATCAATTTCAGAATTAATTGTTTCTTTAGATCTATTGACAACTTTTCCCTCAACTTTAACTACTGTTTCTAATTGTATTTTTTCTAAATCAGAAAAATATTTATTATCCTTATCAATTATACATTGGGTAATTCCGTAATTATCTCTCAAATCAATAAATAGTAAGTTCCCATGGTCTCTTTTTTTTTTTATCCAGCCTGAAAGAGTAATTTTTTTATTTACGTTCTCTTTTCTCAATTCATTGCACTTATGCGTTCTGTATTTATTCAATTAGACCTCTAATGCTTCTTTAATAATTTTAAAATCAATCGGTTTTTTTCTTTTTAAACTAATTTCGTCGATTTTATATATAAATTCAGAAATTTTGCCATAAGTTCTATCAATTCTCTTAATTATAAATTCAATTAGTTTTTGATCTATTGATATTTGACGATCAGAAAGATTTTTTAATATTAATGCATAAATTAAATCGTCACCAGGTTTTTCAATTTGGGATAAAATAAAATTAGTAGATCTTGAGTTTAAATCATTTAGTTTAAATTTAAAGTCAACTATTGGTATTGTTGAGGTTACAATCAAATACTTATTATCTTGGTCTACTATATTAATAAGTGAAAATAATAAGTTTTCATTTATTTTTTCATTTAAATTTTCAATGATAATGTTTTCATATATTTTAATTTTTTGAAGAAAATCGTTGTTAATATCATCAGAATTAATTTTTATTCCTTTATTTTTTTCTAAAAAAATATTTATTAAATGACTTTTTCCTGAAAACTTTTCACCTATTAAATTTATAAAATTTTTATCCCATTTTGGCCAGTTGTTTAAAAGACTAAAAGAATGTTTATTGCTCTTTGAAACATAAAAATCCTGATCTTTAAAATTTTGTTCATAATCAAATTTAAGTATTTGTTGATTAAGATTCTTCATTTAAAACCCAAATTTTATTTTTAATTTCAAATTTATAATTTTGATCTTTCATAACCTGTAAAAATCTATCGGGCGTTCCATTAAAAATAACTTTGTAAAAATTATTTTTATTATCAAATTTATAAATATAAAAATTATATATTAAATCCATATCAGATAGAATTTTTTCAAACTTTTTAAGTTTAATATTATTGGAATTATTTATAGAAATATTTAAAGACAACTTTACTGAAGTATTAATTTCATTCTGTGATTTCCAAAAATCTTCGTAAACTAGTTTTAAATTATCAATAAATTTAAATATCTCTTTCTCATTATTAAAATTAACCTCACTATAATTTAAATTTTTTAAATTGTTTTTTTGATTAAAAAATATTTTGCTAAATACTCTAATTTTATTTTTATTCTTAAAAACAATCATAATTATATGATCTTTTAAATTGTATTTGCTAATAATTTCCTTGAAGTCATAAGTTTCTAAATTATTAATATTATTTTTAATCAAACTAAAATCATCAAGATCTTGGGTTGGTAAGATGTAATTTAAAAGACTATATTTTTTATTATTTAAATTCCAATAAGCAAAAAATATATTCTCTGAAAACATTGAAGCTTGATTTTTATTTTGATCAACAAAAACAGGAATAAATAAAAAATCTTTTTTTAAAGGTAACGATGGAAAAACATTTTTTGACTCTAGTAAATCAAATATATTTTTTTTATTAAATGAAACATTCAGAGTAAGATAATAAATCTCATCTAT
>CACNXU010000036.1 GCA_902624585.1 uncultured Pelagibacteraceae bacterium
TTACAACAACTAATCCTCTTTTTTTTCCATTTATTTGAATAACGATAGATACATCTTGTTCCTCTAAATATTTATTATCATAATTTGGCCATTTAATATCCACTTCTTTACTTCCTATTTGTTGCAAACATTCGTTTGATAAATGCGGTAAAATTGGATTAATTACTACAAGAATTTTTTTGTAGTTTTCTTCTAAAGTCTCTTTCTTATATCCCTTATCTATGTTTTTTGTTAAAAAGTTGCACATCTGATGTAGATTGGCAATTATTACATTGTAATGAAAACTTTCTAGATTATCAGAAACATTCTTAATAAATTTATTTGTAAATTTATTTAAATCATTATTGACATCATTTGAGTTATTTTTTTTTATTTCAAAATTAATTTTTTCATTTAAATTCCACAATTTTTGAATAAATTTAAAAGATGAATTCATCCCCTCTTCAGACCATTGTACGTCTTTTTCTGGAGGACTATCTGATAAAATAAATAACCTTACTGCATCTGCTCCATAGTTTTTAATTATTTGTTCAGGATCAATAGTGTTTTTTTTGGATTTAGACATCGACTCAGATGGTCCAACTGTAACCACTTTTGTTTCATCTTGAATAAGACATTTTTTTCCATTTATTGTCTTGACTTCATCAGGACTTATCCAATTATTGTTTTGATCTTTGTATGTTTCATGACAGACCATTCCCTGAGTGAATAAACCCTGAAATGGTTCCTTAATATCGAATTCCGCATTGTTTTCTGAAAGCGCTTTCATGAAAAATCTCGAGTACAATAAATGTAAAATTGCATGTTCCACTCCACCAATGTATTGGTCTACAGGCATCCAATATTTTATATCTTCTTTATTAAATCCATAATTTAACTCGTTTGGAGAGCAAAAACGCAAATAATACCAAGAAGAACAAACAAAAGTATCTAAAGTATCTGTTTCTCTAATTAATTTTTTTCCATTTATTCTAATTTCTTTCCAATTCTTTTGAGCATCTAAAGGGTTGCCTTTTACATTTAAGTCAATATTTTCTGGTAATTTCACAGGTAGCATTGACTTTGGTATTGGATAAACTTTCCCTTTATCATCATAAGCTACAGGAATTGGACATCCCCAATATCTCTGCCTTGAAACACCCCAATCTTTAAGTCTAAAATTAACTTTCCTTTTTCCTAGATTTTTTTTTTCAAGAATTTTAATTGTTTCAATTACTGATTCACTTGGAACTTTTAAACCATTCAGAAAATCGGAATTAATTAAAATTCCTGAATCTGCATATGCTTCATTCATAACTTGAAAATTATCATTTTCTTCTTCAGGTTTTACGACAGTCTTTATTTCCAGGCTATATTTTTTAGCAAAATCAAAATCTCTTTGATCATGTGCAGGACAACCAAATACTGCCCCAAAACCATAGTCCATTAAAACAAAGTTGGCAAAATAAACAGGAACTCTTTGACTTGTATTTAATGGGTTAACTGCCATTAAATCTGTTTTAAAACCAATCTTTTCACCTACAGCAATTGCCTCCTCAGTTGTTCCTGTTTTTGAACATTCGTTTTTAAATTTTTTAAAATTATCATTATCTTTATAGAATTTAGAAATTTCATGATCTACAGATACGGCTAAGAATGAAAATCCAAAAAGAGTATCGGGCCTAGTTGTAAAACATCTTATATTTTCTACTTGAGAATTACCTTCTATTTTAAAATCTATTTCACACCCAAATGATTTTCCAATCCAATTCTTTTGCATTGTTTTAACTTTATTTGGCCATTCCTCTAAATCATTCAGGCCATCCAATAAATCTTGTGAAAATTTTGAAATATTAAAAAACCATTGGCTAAGCTTTTTTCTTTCGACAGCAGCGCCTGATCTCCATCCTTTTCCATCAATCACTTGTTCATTAGCAAGTACAGTCTCATCTACAGGATCCCAATTTACGTAGTTTTCTTTTCTATAAACTAGTCCTTTCTCCAGCAATTCTAAAAAAAATACTTGTTGATGTTTATAATAATCTTCTGAACATGTAGAGATTTCCCTATCCCAATCAATTGAAAGTCCGAGTTTTTTTAATTGGGTTTTCATGGTAGATATATTAGTTTCCGTCCAAATTTTTGGATCTAAATTATTTTGGCGAGCTGCATTTTCTGCAGGCATACCAAAAGCATCCCATCCCATTGGATGCAGAACATTGTAACCTTTTAGTGATTTGTATCGGGCCAATACATCGCCAATAGTATAATTTCTCACATGGCCCATGTGAATTTTCCCAGAAGGATAAGGAAACATCTCTAAACAATAAAATTTTTTTTTATTTTTATCTGTTTTTGTTTTAAAGGACTTGTTTTGATCCCAAAATTTTTGCCATTTTTCCTCAACTACTTTAAAATTATATCTATTCACGATTTAGAAATTTAAATTATTTTTTTACGGTTGGTGTATATTCTTTAAAATTTTTATCATCACTCTCCGCTTTATACTTTGCTGCAATGTTAAGTATTTCTTTTTTTAATTCCATTATTAATGGACCATTTTTTTCTACCACTGAACATTTTAGATTTTCTTTACATATTCTATAAAAAGCTTTTATTTTTAGAGCATCGGATCTAATTTCATTGGTCATAAATCTTATAGTTAATTTTATACTTTCATCAGGGTTTTTAGAGTCTGTATACCAGTCAGTAATAATCATTCCGCCACTATAATTAGCAGATGATAATGGCATAAAATCAATTACATCAAGTGATGCACGCCATAGTTCATTAGAACTTGCAAATTCAAAATCTCCACCTTTTTTATTATTAAAAGCATTATCTAATCTAAAACCTCTTCCTTCCTCTATATTTTTTTTAACACGATCTTCAGATTTATAAGAAACTTTACGCGCATCAGCACCAGGAAGACCTCCTTTACAACCCGACAAAAACAATAATATTGTTGTAAGAAATAAAATTGATTTTAAATAATGCATTTGGTTGTATTTTTAACTTAAGCTTAATTTTATACAGTAAAAAAGACGTAAATCGTCAAAAATATTGCTATTTAAAGCTTTTTTAAGTGTTGCATAAATACAACAAAAATGAAATTTAACTTATTTTATCTAATAAAATAGGAAAAATTTAGTATGAAAATGCTAAAAGATCTCCGTTTATTATTAATAATAACAATTACAAAGGAGTAATTAATATGAACATTAAAAAAATAGGTTTGACTGCATTAGCAGGATCACTTGTTGCAGTATCAGCAGCTAATGCTGGTTCTCTAAGTGCATCTGGTGCAGCAAGCATTACTTTCTCTGGTAACGATAAAGGTACTGGTGGAAATGGTTTCAGCATGTCAGATACAGTTACGTTTTCTGGAAGTGGTGAAATGGATAACGGAATGACTGTAACAGCAAGTTTCGAATTAGATAACAATGCTGTTGGTGGTTCAGGTGAGTACATGGATAGCAGAAGTATTGCTATTGATACAAATGGTATGGGTACTATTACTTTTGCTGGTCACGGTGGAAGTGGAGCATTCGGTGCTGTTGACGATGTAATGCCAACTGCATACGGAGAGTCTTTTGATATCTTAGGAACTACTAACGATACAACTGGTGCAACAACTGGAACAAGTATTTTCAATGCAATTGGAAGTGCAAGTTCAAACAACATGATCACTTATTCTTCAGGTGATTTAGTTGACGGTTTAGCAATCAACTTATCTTACACTCCATCAGGAACTGGTGAAGTTGAGTCTTCAGTTGATATGGCTGTTGCTTACACTGGTGTTGATGGTTTAACTTTAGGTTATGCTGTTGGTGAAAATAACGCTGGTGGTGGAACTAACAACTTAGATCTAACTACTTTCTACGTGAAGTATGCTTATGGTCCAGTAACAGTTGGATACCAAGAGTCAGAGCAAGATGCTACTAACGCAACTAATGACGATGACTTCGAGTCTATGGGTATTACTTACCAAGTAAGCGATGACCTAACTATTGGTTACACAGAGTCATCTTACAATGATGGTAACCAAGCTACAGACCAAGAAAACTCTAACGTTTCTGCTTCATACACTATGGGAAGTATGACACTTAACGTAGCAATGGCTGAAGAGAAAAACAGAGGTGGTTCTACATTAGCAGTTGACGATGTAAAAGGTTACGCAATTAACCTTGCATTTGCATTCTAATTTAGTTTAGATTACTTTTTAAAAGAGGCCCCTTTATGGGGCCTTTTTTTTACTCAAAATAAGAAATTCCAGCAAATTCTTTTTGATTTAAAAGAT
>CACNXU010000037.1 GCA_902624585.1 uncultured Pelagibacteraceae bacterium
ATAAATCCACTTGGATTTTAATGCCAAAGAGGCGAAAAAAGGGAGCTCTTTAGGTATCATCTTAAAGAGCGAACCCTTAAAAAACTTTATTTACAGATTTTAATATTTCTAGTGGAAGTGGAGCTTCTGGGTATTTTTTTTGACATAATTTTTCATAGTTTTCACAAAAACTTAGTATAGTTTTTTTAACTACATTTTTGTTTTTACTTGAAAGGTTAAGCTTTTTAATTAATTCATTACAATTATTTTCCAATTCATTTATTTGACCTCCCAAAAAAAATTCACCTGTTTCTATTTCCCAATATGTATCTTCAAGCTCATCGTTACTTAAATTATTCAGTTTTTTCTGTAATAATTTTATAGTCTCATCGTCAGTTTCTTTATCTCTCATAGGAGAATTTTTAAGTTTTCCAAGGCATTTATCTCTTAATCCTTCAATGAAGTGTAAATAAGGTTTACCTTCTGAAAAGTCCCTAAAATGGTTTGTATTAAAATATCTTTCTATAGCTACTTCTGTTGAAACTTTCTCTTTACCTTTAATTATAGCTATTTGGACATAAACTTCCTGACTAATATATTCTTCAATATATTCTTTTACTTTTTGAGGTATCATTTTTTTTGGTTTAATGGCAAGCAACTCCAAATTTTTTTAATCTCCAATAATTATAGGGCCAAGGAGTTAAAAAACCTACAATAAGCATTATTGGTACCACCCACCATGTTAGTATAGCTCCGCCTGTAAGAATATAATCTGTTAAGTTCATCATAATTTCCATACTAATCATTGAAATTAAACTCATGCCACAAGCAGTTTTGAATGCATTAACAAAATCAAAATTTTGAGTCATTAAAATTATTGTTTCTAATATAATGCTTGTTATCAGACCATTGATTATCGCTAGTATCATTATTCCTAAAATAGGAAAAGGAATTTGAGTTAATTGAAAGAATAATATTGTTCCAAAATCGCCTATTGCGCAACCTAATACACACCAGCCAGTATTTTTCGCACTTCTTCTCCAAGTATGTTTGCAGGACCAATGAAATGTAGAGGTATTCATGATAATTTGATACTAATCATAAATGATTTTTAGACAAGTTTTTGATAAGAAATCATCAACTTATACCTATATTATAGCTTCGGCAAAAGGTCGCGAAGCCTTGATAATTGATCCAGTTATAGAAAATGTAAATTCCTACATTAATATTTTAAAAGAATTAGATTTAAAATTAGTTAAAGTAATTGATACGCATATCCACGCTGATCATGTTACTGGTGCATCTGAGTTAAAGGCTGAAACAAGTTGTGTAACAGTTATGGGTGAAAATACTCCTGCAGAAACTGTTGATATTAAATTAAAAGATGAAGAAATTATTAAAATTGATCAATTAGAAATTAAAGCCATGTATACACCAGGACATACTTCTGACAGCTATAGTTTTTTAATGAATAAATATTTATTTTCTGGAGATACTCTTTTAATAAATGGTACTGGTAGAACTGATTTTCAAAATGGTAGTTCAAAGGACGCTTATAATTCAATTTTTAATAGATTATTAAAATTACCTGAAGACACGATTTTATATCCAGGACATGATTACAACGGTAAAAAATTTAGCACTATTGGTGATGAAAAAAAGTTTAATCCCAGATTACAGGTTAAAAACGCTGAAGAGTATACTGAGCTTATGTCAAATCTAAATTTAGCAAAACCAAAATTAATAGATATGAATGTAACTAGAAATATAAAATTAGGAAGTTAACTAAATACTACAAATATTAAAAACCAATAAGAAATTAAACCAGCCAGAATAGTTGCAATAATATTTTTTGAAAAATAACCCACAATCACTGCAACTAATGCTCCAAAGATTTTAGGATCATTCATTTCTATGAAAGCTCCGTAATCATTTATAAATATTCCTGGAAATATAATCGCTGGAAATACTGCAGAAGGAACATATTCTAAAACAGCTTTAATTCTATCTCCCAACCTATCTCTGCTAATTAATGCAATCATAGTCATTCTGGTAAAGTAGGTTAAAATTCCAGCAAAGATAATTGATACTAAAGTCATTTTTTTAACCTCAGCAAAAGTGCAGCCACAAATAAAGCGATAACTGGTGAAATAATTATGTAAGATTTAAATGGAGCATCAAAAAATAAAAGTGAACTTAAGCCACAAGTAATCATAACAATTAAATGATCTATTTTTTTTAAATCTTGAACAACAATTGCGATAAATGTTAGAGGAATTGCAAATTTTAATCCCAGTTCTTCAGGAACAAATGAGCCTAAGATAATTCCTGATAAAGTTGCGATTTGCCAACAAACCCACATTGTGCAACCTGTGCCGATTAAATGATAATGTAAATATTCTTCACTTCTGTTTTTTTTAAAAAATTTATTGGACTCAGAAAAGCCCTGATCTACAACGACATAAGAAATTAAAAGTTTTTTAATAAAAGATAATTTTTCTAAATATTCAGATAAAACTGCTCCATATAACAAATGTCTAGAATTTATAATTCCAACTGACGCAACGGCAACTAAACTAGATGCACCTCCTGATAACAACTGTAAAAAAACTATTTGTGATGCACCACCAAAAATAATGAAAGACATTGCATAAACCAAATATGGGTTAAATCCAAGTTCAACTCCAATTGCTCCACAAATAATTCCAAATGGAATTACTGAAAGCATATGTGGAGAAATATCCAACATACCTCTAGTGAATAATTGTTTTTTGGAGAGCATTTTCTTTTTTACTAAAAGCAAACTATATGCTCAAGTCGTATAGGTCTTTTTATTCCAAATTTATCATTTATCTCGTGTATTTCATGGTGATGTGTACTAACAAGAACAGGAATAAATCTTTTACTTAATGTTTTTAAAGTATAAATAAAATTTGTACCTCTGAATTTTCTATCAACAACTTCTAATTTTAGATTACTATTATCATCATGCTCTAAATCCTCAGGTTGCAGTAACAATTGAACTTTTGAACCTTTAGGATAATGCTTAATAAATTTTCCTTCTATCAATCCTAGATCATCATTTTCAAGTGAATTTTCACCAGTTACTTTTGCTGGTATCAAAATTCCTCGATTTAAAAAATTAACAACTTCAATTGAATTTGGAAAATGATATACATTGTATGGATCATCAAATTGATTTAAGTAACCATTTAAAATAATTGCGCATTTACTACCCAAATAAAAAGCTTCATATGAGTCATGAGTAACAATTATTGTAGTAATTTTTAATTTGCTTAATATTTTTTTTAATCTTTCTTGAATTTCCTCTTTAAAACTTTGATCAACATTCGAGAGTGGTTCATCTAATAATAAAAGATCAGGTTGTGTTAATAATGATCTTGCAAGCGAAGCTCTTTGAGCCTCTCCAGCACTAATTTCATGAGGATACTTTTTAAGAATCTTTGAAATATCAAGTAAATTTATAATTTCTTTAAAACTGATTTTTTTTCTTTTAATATTTTTACTTCTTTCAGCACCTAATAAAATATTTTTTTCTACAGTGAAATGTGGAAATAAACTATTATCTTGAAAGGCCAAAGATATATTTCTATGCTCAGGTTCAACATGTTCATCTTTAGATGATAGTAATTTACCATTTAATTTAATTGTACCTTTGTGAATTTTTTCTAAACCAGCTATCGTTCTTAATATTGTGGTTTTACCAATTCCTGAAGGGCCTAAGATACACAAAGTATCTCCTTCATTTTCAATATAAAATGATGTATTTTTAACTTTAGTTTTTCCACCAATTTGGAAATTAACATCATTTATTTCTAAAAATTTTTGTTTCATTTTTCCCTTAAAATATATTTAGAAGTTAACATAATAAAAATAGCTGCAATTAAAATCAAAAAAAGAGAAGGAACAGCGGCGGCTTCTAACAAATCCTCGGACGCAGATATATATGCTGTTGTTGCGAATGTTTCAAAATTAAATGGTCTTAAAATAAGAGTTATTGGTAATTCTCTAACAATTTCAATAGAAATTAATATAGCCACAAATAGTAGTGAATTTCTTAAGAGGGGCATATGAATATTTAAAAAAGTTTTTTTCTTAGAGTAACCAAGAAGATAGGCACTTTCATCAACAGAAATATTAATTTTTTCATATCCTGACTTTATTCCATTAAAAGCTAAAGAGTAAAATCTTACAAAGTAAACTAATACTAAGCCAAGAACTGAACCAATGAAAATCTTTTTAATAGATAAAA
>CACNXU010000038.1 GCA_902624585.1 uncultured Pelagibacteraceae bacterium
TTGGTTTGAGGAACTTACAACTTTAGATGTAAGCATTGATATAGCTTCTGAATTTAGATATAGAAAAAATAGATTTAAAAAAGACTCTTTATATATTTTTGTTTCTCAATCAGGAGAAACAGCTGATACTTATGCAGCATTAGATCTAAATATAAGCTTAAAAATATGAAATTAGTTACAAAAGCTTTTCAGAGAAGATTTAGACAACAGCTAATTGATGGAGTAATTGATAAAGAATGCTTATTGATAAGTAAAAATCTCTTAAAAAACTTAAAATAATTATTCTTGAAAATTTAATTTTAAGTAATAAAATACAATGGCCAGATAAATGACTTATTGCTTTATAATTTAATAAAGAGGAAAGTCCGGGCTCTACAAGGACACAGTGCCAGGTAATACCTGGCGGGGGAAACCCTAGGGATAGTGCCACAGAAAATAAACCGCCATAACATGGCAAGGGTGAAAAGGTGTGGTAAGAGCACACCGGTTCTATTGGTAACAATGAACGCTGGAAAACCCCACTGGGAGCAAGACTAAGTAGAGATGACATTGTTGAAAAACTAAAAGCCGTCCTTGGCTAGTCATCAGGGTTAGTTGCTTGAGCTTAAGAGTGATCTTAAGCCTAGACAAATAATAAGTTTAAATGACAGAACCCGGCTTATAGTTTATCTGGCACTTCAAATCAAAATACCTCTATAAGTTTCTCAGTTTGTTCTCTTTTTAGATTAAAAGTATCTATTTTCTTTCTTACTAAAAGAATAATAGTACTAAAATAATAGGTATTGACGTCTTGTTATAAAACCCATAATATCCCATAAATTCCCATTTATATGGGAATAAAGGAATTTATGTTTTATGTTTTTATCAACATACGAAAACAAATTAGACAAAAAAGGGAGAGTATCTGTGCCTGCTAGCTTTAGGTCACATTTATCCAACTTAGGTTACAATGGTATTATTTGTTATCCATCATTTAACAACTCCTCAATAGAGGCATGTTCGCAAGATAGAATTGAAAAAATTTCTTCAGCGATCGACTCATTAAACCCTTTTGAGGAAAAAAGAGATTATTTTGCGACATCAATTTTAGCAGAAAGTACAAATTTACAATTTGATAGTGAAGGTAGAATTTCACTTTCATCAAAATTATTGAAACATGCAAAAATAAAAAACAGCATGTTGTTTGTTGGTCAAGGTCAAACATTCCAAATATGGGAGCCAACAGCATTTCAGAAATTTAAGGTAACAGCTAGAAAAAAAGCAAATATTAATCGAGCTAATCTTAAATGGGAAAAACACTTAAACAACAACGAGGGGAAATAAGATGACAATTAACTTTAAAGCACCAGAAATAAAAGAGTTGCAACCACGACTATTAGTATTAGGGGTTGGTGGAGCAGGCGGAAACGCGATTAACGAGATGATTGAAAATAATATGCAAGGAGTAGAGTTTATTGCAGTTAATACAGACGCCCAGGATTTAAAGTTAAGTAAAGCAAAAACAAGAATTCAAATTGGTTTAAATTTAACCAAAGGTTTAGGAGCTGGTGCAAAACTTGACATTGGTCAAGCAGCAGCTGATGAGTCTTTAAATGAAATTGTCAATACGCTTCAGGGTGCAAATATGGTTTTTATTGCAGCTGGTATGGGCGGTGGAACAGGCACTGGTGCTGCTCACGTCATCGCAAGAGCTGCTAAAGAATTAAATATCTTAACTGTAGGTGTTGTGACTCTTCCATTCTTATATGAAGGCCCCTCTAGAATGAGAAGAGCACAACAAGGTTTGGAAGAACTGAGAAAACATGTTGATACAATAATTGTTATTCCAAACCAAAATCTATTTAAAATAGCTAATGAACAAACAACATTTGAAGAGTCTTTTAACCTCTCAAACAATGTTTTAAGACACGGTGTTCAAAGTGTTACAGATTTAATGGTAAGACCTGGAATAATCAATCTAGATTTTGCAGATGTTGAAACTGTAATGGCATCGATGGGCAAAGCTATGATGGGAACTGGAGAGGCTGAAGGTGAAGGTCGTGCAATGCAAGCTGCAGAAATGGCAATAAGCAACCCTTTAATTGATGACTACACACTAAAAGGTGCTAAAGGATTATTAGTAAATATTACTGGAGGTAAAGATCTTAAGCTTTTCGAAGTAGATGAGGTAGTTAATAAAATAAGGTCTGAAGTAGATGCAGAGGCTGAAGTAATAATTGGAGCTATTACCGATGTAGAGCTTGACGGTAAAATTAGAGTTTCAATTGTTGCAACTTCCCTTGATGGTCAACAACCCGAGTCAAAATCTGTAGTAAATATGGTTCATAGAATTCATAATCGTAATCCTGGTTATTCTGATTTTTCAAATATTGGATCATCTCAATCCTTTAATTTTTCTAATACAACGAAAACAAATCCAATATCCCATGGCGCTAATGCTTTAAAGCTTGAAAATGAGGTTATTCAAGAACAAGAAAGCTCTAGCTATCATAATCAAGATATTGATGAAGAGTTAATACAAAATACTATCAGGGAAAGAGAAAGTATAGTTGAGGATGGTTCAGTTAACGAAATGGAGAAATCTTTTGCTCAAGAAGCTATGGAAATGGAAAATATCCAAGAAGAGTTTAAAGATACTACTAGCGATCAGAAAACATCTAATGATTTAAAAGAATTTGGAGTTGACTCTGATGCCCCAGATTTATTTAGTTCAGAGTCTGAGAGTCCAAGTCCTGAGGATTTATTATCTTCCGAAGAAGAGGAAGAAGATGATCTTGAGATACCAGCATTCTTAAGAAGACAAAAAAATTAATGGTCTTCCAAGAAATAAATGGACGCCACCATAGTACCGAAAATGCAAAAGCATTATCCGGTACTGCTAAAAGAAATTATTAGCGTTATTTCCCCTCAACATGGTGGCACGTTTATTGATTGTACGTTTGGTCAAGGTGGTTATACCAAAAAAATTTTAGATTTTAATAATACAAAAGTAATAGCTCTTGATAGAGACATAGAGAGTGAAAAAATTGCTAATCAATTAAAAGAAAACTTTGAAGATAGATTTATTTTTAAAAATATAAAATTTAGTCAATTAACTAATTTAAAGCTCAAAAATGAAAATATAAGAGGTATAATTTTTGATCTTGGTTATTCTTATACTCAAATAAAAGACCCGCAAAAAGGACTCTCATTCGATGCCAATGGTAAATTAAATATGCAACTGGGATTAAATACTTTTTCAGCAGAGGATGCAATTAATAAACTAGATGAAAAAGAATTAGAAAAAATTTTTAAGTTTTTTGGAGATGAAAAAGAAGCAAAATACATTGCACGTAATATTTCAAAAGAAAGATCTAAATATAAAATTGATACCAAATCTTTAGTCGAAATTATTGATAAATCAAAAAAAAGAAAAAACTTTAAAGTTCATAATGCAACCAAGGTTTTTCAAGCTCTTAGAATATTTGTAAATAAAGAGATAAGTGAATTAATATTTGGACTCATTAATGCTGCAAAAGTTTTAAAAAAAGGTGGAATTTTAGGGGTAGTTACTTTTCATTCTTTAGAGGATAAAATTGTAAAATATTTTTTTAAAAGTCTTTCTGAAAATAAAAGTATTTCAAGATATAGCCCTATCCTAGAACAAGCAGATACTCTATTTAATTTAACACAAAAAAAACCAATAATACCTTCAGATTACGAAGTAACCAAAAACCCACCGTCTAGATCTGCTAAATTTAGATATGCAATAAAAAAAACTGACTTTTATAATTTTGATACCGATGTGGAGGAACAGTTCAGAAATTATATAGAAATAGAAAATTATGGAGACAAATTGTGAAAAAGTTTTCTTTAGCAGTAGTTATATTTTTTTTAGTCTTGTCAACTGCAATCATAAAAAATACGACCAAACAGATTGAAGATGAAATATTTACAGTAAGAGAGAATATTAGAGTTTTAAAATCTGAATATGAAAATGTATCCTTGGAGTATGATTATTTAAGTTCTGCAGAGAGATTACTTGAGTATCAGACTCAGTATTTTGAGGATGAGTTAATTCAAAAAAATATAAACGACATAAAAATTTACAATATTTCAGATGATATAAATAATAAAAAGGCAGCTTCAATTGGCACATTAGGTGTTAAATCAAAAAGAATAAATTTGAATTTATCTAATACAACAATAGATCCAATCAAATTAGCTAAAATATTAAACAAGCTAAAAAATCAAAAAATAGAAAATGTAAT
>CACNXU010000039.1 GCA_902624585.1 uncultured Pelagibacteraceae bacterium
TTTAAGAACATTGAATTCACTTGATAAAGTAATCAAGTTTTCAAAAAATAATAAAAAAAATAAGTTTAAAATAGTTTATTGTCCACCAAACACATTAATTCATCCACTTTCAAGAAAGCTTAAAAAAACCAAAATTAAGGTAGGTGCTCAAAACTGTCACCACTACCATGATTATGGTGCTCATACCGGTCAAGTAAATTCTATTATGCTTAAAAATGCTGGAGCTAAGTATGTTATTTTAGGGCATTCAGAGAATAGAAATTTAGGGGAGTCAGATAACATAATTAATTTAAAAATTAAAAGTGCAATTAAATCAGGTTTAAAAATTATATTTTGTATCGGTGAAACTTTGAAAGAAAGAAAAGCTAAAAAAACTAATAATATTTTAAAAAAACAAATTGAGAGAGGTTTAAGAAATATAAAGAACAAATCTAAAATTATAATAGCTTATGAGCCTGTATGGTCTATTGGCACCGGTGTAATACCCAAAGAAGAGGATTTAATTCAAACTATTTCATTTATTAAAACGAGATTTATAAAAAAATATCCCAAAATTTTGTATGGAGGATCTGTAAACAGTAATAACGCTGAAATATTAAAAAAAATTCCTAACATCGACGGTTTTTTAGTCGGTGGGGCATCACAGAATTCAAAAAAATTTATTGATATAATTCAAAAAACCTTTAATTAAGCCAAATGGAAACTCTATTACTTGTAATCAATATAATACTTGCTGTTATTTTAGTTCTTTTGGTTTTGATGCAAAAATCTGAAGGTGGGGCTTTAGGTATTGGAGTTTCTCAAGAAAATTTTATGTTATCAAGATCCGCAGGTAGTTTTATGACAAAAGCTACAGCAATAGTAGCAACACTTTTTATTGTTTGTAGTTTAGCGCTAACAATAATTTCTAGAGCCGAACTTACACCTAGCACCTCAGTATTAGACACAGTTAAAGAAAAAACTGAAGATACTCCTTCAATTCCAGAAAATAATTAATTAATCCTTTTCAATTTAATTTTTAATCGCTATAAGATACTTCCATGGCGCGATATATATTTGTCACTGGCGGCGTGGTTTCATCCTTAGGTAAAGGTCTATCCTCAGCTTCCCTGGCTTATTTATTACAGTCAAGAGGTTATAAAGTTAGATTAAGAAAACTAGATCCTTATTTGAATGTAGATCCAGGAACAATGAGTCCGTTTCAACATGGCGAAGTATACGTTACAGATGATGGAGCAGAAACGGATTTAGATCTTGGCCATTACGAGAGATTCTCAGGAGTATCAGCAAAGAAATCAGACAATATTACTACAGGAAAAATTTATAACGATGTTTTAAAAAAAGAGCGTAAAGGAGAGTATTTGGGTAAAACAGTTCAAGTTATTCCTCACATAACTGATCGTATAAAACAGTTTATTTTGAATGATTCATCAAAAGAAGATTTTGTAATTTGTGAAATTGGAGGAATAGTTGGAGACATAGAAAGTTTACCATTTGTTGAAGCAATAAGACAATTTGCAAATGATGTTGCTAAAAAGAATGCATTGTTTATTCATTTAACTTTGGTACCTTATTTAAAAGCTTCAGACGAAATAAAGACGAAACCAACTCAGCACTCAGTCAAAGAATTAAGAAGTATTGGTATTCAACCGGATATTATAATTTGTAGATCTGAAAGGCCTATCCCTTTAGATCATAGGAAGAAAATTTCTTTGTTTTGTAATGTAGATATTAAAAATGTGATAGAAACAGTTGATGTTAAAACTATTTATGAAGCACCAATTAGTTTTTTTAATCAAAAATTAGACATTCAAGTTTTAAATTATTTTAAATTAAAATCAAAAAAACCTGCAAATTTAAAACCTTGGAAAAAAATTACAAAAATCATCTTACAAAACAAAAAACAAGTTAATATTGCGATAATTGGTAAGTATGTAGAGCTTAAAGATGCATATAAATCTTTGGACGAAGCGCTTACTCACGGAGGAATTTATAATAATATTAAAGTTAACTTAGTAAGAATTGACTCAGAAAAATTGAAAGTTTCTGGAATTAAGAAAAAACTCAATAATATTTCGGGAATTTTGATACCAGGCGGATTTGGTAAAAGAGGAACTGATGGAAAAATAGAGGCAATAAAACATGCTAGAGAAAATAAAATACCTTTTTTAGGAATTTGTTACGGAATGCAAATGGCAATAATAGAATTTGCAAGAAACCAGTTAAATTTAAAAAAAGCAACATCAAGTGAATTTGACAAGAAAGGTTTACCTATTATTGGTTTAATTAATGAATGGACAAAAGATGGTAAAAAAATAAAAGGTACAGATAAAAATTTAGGTGGTACGATGAGATTAGGTTCTTATGATGCAAAATTAAAAGAAAATTCAAAAATAAGAAAGATATACAAATCAAAACTAATCAAAGAAAGACATCGACATCGGTATGAAGTTAATATTGCTTTCAAAGATAAATTTGAAAAAAAAGGTATGATTTTTTCAGGTATATCACCAGATAATAAGCTTCCGGAGATTATAGAGTTAAAAAATCATCCTTGGTTTATAGGAGTTCAATTTCACCCAGAATTTAAATCTAGACCTTTGGCACCTCATCCTTTATTCTCATCATTTATCAAGGCAGCAAAAAATCATAAATGAGTAATATTAAAGTAAATTGTGGAAATATAGAAATTTCAAATGATAATAAAATTTGTATTATTGCTGGACCCTGTCAACTTGAAACTGAACAACACGCAATGGACATGGCAGGTAAAATTCAAGAAATTACAGAAAAAATTGGACTTGGATTTATTTACAAAACCTCGTTTGATAAGGCTAATAGGACAAGTTTAAAAGGAAAAAGAGGTGCTGGTCTTGAAGCATCATTGCCAGTATTTGATAAAATAAGAAAAGAACTAAATGTGCCAATTTTAACTGATATTCATAATACTGAACAATGTTCTTTAGTCGCAAACTACATTGACGTTCTTCAGATACCAGCTTTTTTATGTAGACAAACAGATTTATTAATAGCCGCAGCTAAAACAAATAAAATTATTAATGTAAAAAAAGGTCAATTCTTAGCCCCATGGGACATGGTTAATGTAACTAAAAAAATTTCAGACTCAGGAAATAAAAATATCCTTGTTACAGAAAGAGGTGCAAGTTTTGGTTATAACACTTTAGTATCTGACATGAGATCTCTACCTATTATGGCAAAGAATGGTTATCCTGTAATTTTTGATGCAACACATTCAGTTCAACAACCAGGTGGTCAAGGCGAGTCCTCTGGAGGACAAAGAGAATTTATAGAATACCTATCAAGAGCAGCAGTAGCAGTTGGAGTTGCTGGAGTATTTATTGAAACCCATCAAGATCCAGATAATGCACCTTCTGATGGACCTAACATGGTGCCATTGAATAAATTAGAGAATCTATTAAAACAATTAAAAGATATAGATTATCTAATTAAAAAATAGTGAGTAAAATTTTAAAAGTAATAGCTCGTCAAGTATTTGACAGTAGAGGAAATCCAACCGTTGAAGCAGAGGTTTATATTAAAAATAATTCTGCATCTGCTATTTGTCCATCAGGCGCTTCAACTGGAACTTTTGAAGCTTTTGAAAAAAGAGATAAGAACAACAAACGATATTTAGGAAAAAGTGTTTTAAATGCAGTTAACTTAGTCAACAAAAAGATTTCAAAAAAATTAAAAGGACAAAGTATTCACAACCAAGAAAGAATTGATACTTTGTTAATTAACTTAGATGGTACAAGACAAAAAACTAACTTAGGGGCTAATGCGATGTTAGCTGTTTCCATGGCTGTTAAAAAACTATCTGCAAAAGTAAAAAAATTACCTTTGTACAAAACTTTTTTAAAAAAAAATAATTTTCAATTACCTTATCCATTAATGAATATTATTAATGGAGGGGCTCATGCAAATAATGGTCTCAGAATTCAAGAGTTTATGATCAGACCTGATCGAGCAAAAAGTTTTTCTGAGGCAATGAGAATTTGTTTTGTTGTAATTAAAAACCTAAGTAAATTAATAAAAGAT
>CACNXU010000040.1 GCA_902624585.1 uncultured Pelagibacteraceae bacterium
TCCTACGGGGCAAAGATCTACTACATTAGCTGATAGTTCTGATTGCATAGATTGTTCTAGATATGTAGTAATTTGCATATCCTCACCTCTACCAATAGCTCCTAATTCCGGTACACCTGCTACTTCGGTTGCGAATCGTACACATCTTGTGCAATGTATACATCTTGTCATCTGAGTTTTAATTAATGGCCCCATATTTTTTTCAGGTACTAATCTTTTGTTTTCTTTAAATCTTGATTTATCCACGCCATAGTACATAGATTGATCCTGTAGGTCACATTCTCCACCTTGATCACAGACTGGACAGTCTAAAGGATGGTTTGCTAATAAAAATTCCATTACACCTTTTCGTGCTTTCTCAACAAATTCTGTATTTGTTTTTATATTCATTCCTTCTGCCGCAGGCATAGCGCATGAGGCTATAGGTTTAGGAGATTTTTCCATCTCAACTAAACACATTCTACAATTACCAGCTATAGATAATTTTTCATGATAACAAAATCTTGGAATTTCTACTCCAGCTTTTTCACAAGCTTGAAGTACTGTTAGTCCCTCTTCTACTTCGACATCGATATCGTTAACTTTTAATTTAAGCATTTTTTTTATCCAATAAATGTTGATCTACTAAGTAAGGAATATTGTTTTTTTTCTGAACGATAGGATCCAAATTATTTCTCTCTACTATCTCTTTTTTGAAATGTCTTAATAGACCTTGAACTGGCCAAGAAGACCCTTCTCCAAAGGCACAAATGGTATGACCAGCAATTTGATTGGTTACGTCACCTAACATCTCAACCTCATCTTTAGTTGCATCGCCTTTTGACATTCTTTCAAGCATTCTCCACATCCAGCCAGACCCCTCTCTACAAGGTGTACATTGACCACAACTTTCATGTTTATAAAATCTGGCAATTCTTGCCATACATTTTATTATGTCTTGATCTTTGTTAATGACAACAATTCCTGCAGTGCCTAAACCACTTTTTTCAGCCATAAGTGAGTCAAAATCCATTGTTAATGTCTCACATTTTTCCTTTGGAATTAGAGGCATTGACGAACCTCCTGGAATAACTGCTTGTAAGTTATCCCATCCACCAATAACTCCTCCTGCATGAACCTCTATTAATTCTTTTAATGGTATATTCATTTCTTCCTCAACGTTACATGGCGTATTCACGTTTCCAGAGATACAAAATATTTTTGTACCGGTATTTTTTTCCCTTCCAAGAGAGGCAAACCATTTACCACCTTTTCTGAGAATAGTTGGGACTACAGCTATAGTTTCAACATTGTTTATAATAGTTGGACACCCATAAAGACCAATTAGAGCTGGAAATGGTGGTTTCAATCTAGGTTGTCCTTTTTTACCTTCTATACTTTCTAATAAGGCTGTTTCCTCTCCACAAATATAAGCGCCAGCACCATAATGAATATAAATATCTAAATCCCAGCCCGTGCCTGCTGCATTTTTACCTAATAATTTTTTTTCATAGGCTTCATCAATAGCTACTTGAAGTTTTTGGCCATCTACAAAGTACTCGCCTCTTATGTAGATATAACAAACATGTGCTTGAACTGCGTATGAAGCTATTAAACAACCCTCAATTAGTTTATGAGGCTCAAATCTTAAAATGTCTCTATCTTTACATGTGCCTGGTTCTGACTCATCCCCGTTTATAACTAAATAATGTGGTCTAGAGCCTACTTCTTTGGGGGCAAAAGACCACTTTAAACCAGTTGGGAATCCAGCACCACCCCTACCTCTTAACTGGGACTCTTTAATTTCATTTATAATCCAATCTCTGCCTTTATTTGTAATTTCTTTAGTATTAACCCAATCACCTCTTTTTTGAGAAGAACTAACATCAGAACCCATATCATTATATAAATTTTTGAATATTCTATCTTGGTCCTTAAGCATTTTTATAATCCATTAATGTTTTTCTGTTATTTTCAGGTTCGTTATTTATTCTTCCTCTGTAAGAGCCTGGTTTTGGAACTTCACCATTTAAAATTTGATCTAGAATTTTAAGCGTTTTCTCCTTATCAAGGTCTTCATAGTAATCATTATTAATCTGCATCATAGGTGCATTAACACATGCTCCTAAACACTCAACTTCCATCCATGAGCAACTTTTATCATTTGACAATTCACATTCATTTTCTGATATTTTTTCTTTACATGCTTCAACTAATTTACCTGCTCCTCTAATCATGCAAGGAGTTGTTGTACAAACTTGTATAAAATGTTTACCTACAGGAGACAAATTGTACATTGTATAAAAAGTTGCTACTTCATAAACCTTTATGTATGGCATATCTAAAAATTTTGCTATGTATTTCATTGCAGCTAAAGGTATCCAATTATCATTCTGTCTTTGAGCAATATAAAGTAGTGCCATAACTGCACTTTGTTGTTTGCCTTGTGGGTATTTTGATACAATTTTTCTTGCATCTTCTAATGATGAACTACTAAATTCAAAATTTTCTGGTTGATTTTTCGCTGGTCTTCGCAAACTCATCTATCAACCTCTCCAAAAACAATATCTAGTGAACCAAGAACTGCAGGGACGTCTGCCAGCATGTGTCCTTTTATTAAATAATCCATAGATTGTAGGTGTGAAAAACCTGGAGCTCTGATTTTACATTTATAAGGTTTACTTGACCCATCAGATATTAGATAAACACCAAACTCTCCTTTAGGAGCTTCAACAGCTGTGTATATTTCATCTTTTGGAACTCTATAACCCTCTGTAAAAAGTTTAAAATGATGAATAAGTGCTTCCATAGATTGTTTTATATCTTTTTTTGGTGGTGGACTAATCTTTCCATCTAAAGATTTAATTGGCCCTTTTTCTATTCTAGATAAACATTGTTTAATTATGGATACACTCTCCTTCATTTCTTCAATTCTACACAAATATCTATCATAGCAATCTCCGTTTTTGCCAACTGGTATTTTGAAATCTAATTTTTCATAACAATCGTATGGTTGTGATTTTCGTAAATCCCATGGAACTCCTGAACCTCTTATCATTACTCCAGAAAATGAATAATTTAGAGCATCTTGTTTGGTAACTACCCCAATATCAACATTACGTTGTTTAAATATTCTATTGTCTGTTAATAAGCTTTCTAAATCATTTATAATTTTTGGAAAACTTTCACAAAAACTATAAATGTCCTCCTCAAGTCCTTGTGGTAAGTCCTGATGAACTCCCCCAGCTCTGAAATAATTTGCATGAAGTCTTGAACCTGAGACTCTCTCATAAAAACCCATTAACTTTTCTCTTTCTTCAAATCCCCATAAAGTTGGTGTTAAAGCTCCAACATCCATAGCTTGTGTTGTAACATTTAAAATATGGCTTAAAATTCTACCTATTTCACAAAATATAACTCTTATGTATTGAGCTCTGATAGGAACATCAATGTTAAGAATTTTTTCTACTGCTAATGCAAAAGCGTGCTCTTGATTCATTGGAGCCACATAGTCTAATCTATCAAAATAAGGTACGGCTTGCATGTAGGTTTTATTCTCAATTAATTTTTCTGTACCTCTATGCAATAACCCGATATGCGGGTCAGCTTTTTCAACAATTTCACCATCTAATTCTAATATTAATCTTAATACACCATGTGCAGCTGGATGCTGTGGTCCAAAATTTAAATTTAAATTTTTAATTTTTTTTGTCATTACCATCTATTTCATCTTTGATATATTTGGTTCCTTCCCAAGGACTTTCATAATCAAAGTTTCTAAAATTTTGCTCTAATTTTACTGGCTCGCTTATTACTTTTTTTTGGTCTTCACTGTATCTAACCTCTGAGTGTCCTGTGAGTGGAAAATCTTTTCTAAGAGGATGACCTTCAAAACCATAATCGGTTAATATTCTTCTAAGGTCTGGGTGGTCT
>CACNXU010000041.1 GCA_902624585.1 uncultured Pelagibacteraceae bacterium
CCTATTGGAGGTAAATGGAGTTTTGATGAAGATAATAGAAATAAACTACCAAAAAATATTTCAATTCCTAAATTTCCAAAAATTAATGAAACAACTCACACAAAAAAACTAAAGCCTATTATTGAAAATAAATTTAAAAATCATCCAGGAAGCACAGACAATTTTTGGTTCGCAACAGAATACGATGATGTTGTCAAACTTTTAAATTTTTTTATAAAAGAAAAATCAAATTTATTTGGCGATTACGAGGATGCAGTTGATCAAAAAGATAATATCCTATTTCATAGTGCATTAAGTCCTTATATAAATTTAGGTTTAATTACACCTGAATTCGTAATCCGAAAAGTTTTAGAATTTCACAAGAAACATAAAATTAGAATGAATTCTTTAGAGGGATACATCCGTCAAGTGATTGGTTGGAGGGAATTTATGCGTGGAATTTATCAGTCCTATTCTCAAGAAATGGAAACTGGAAATTTTTTTAAACAAAATAGAAAAATGAAAAGTTCTTGGTACGATGGCACAACTGGCCTTCCTCCTTTAGATTATGCAATTAAAAATGCAGTTAATCATGGTTGGTCACATCACATTGAAAGGTTAATGATCTTATCAAACATTATGAACCTTTGTGAAATCAAGCCAACAATTGTTTATAAATGGTTTATGGAGATGTTCGTAGACTCCTCAGATTGGGTAATGGTTCCCAATGTATATGGAATGGGATTATTTAGTGATGGAGGAATTTTTGCAACCAAACCTTATATTTCTGGATCTGCATACTTTATGAAAATGATGGATTTTAAAAAGGGTGAGTGGTGCAACGCAATGGATGGACTTTATTGGAGATTTATAGATAGAAATAGAAAATTTTTTATAAAAAATCCCCGTTTGTCAATGATGGTAAGAATATTTGATAAAATGAAACCAGATAGAAAAAAATTAATTTTAACTGAAGCTGAAAAATTTATTAAAAAAAATACTGCTTAGTGAAAAAAGAAAATTTGCCATCCAAAATTTGTTTAGTTTGCAACAGACCTTTTAAATGGAGGAAAAAATGGAAGCTTAACTGGGACAGAGTTAAATATTGCTCAAAAAGATGCTCTAATAAAAAAATTTAAGTATGAATTTAGAAAAATATAAATGGAAAAGTAGAATTTTATTAGTAATTACGCCAAATTTTAAGGATAAATCATATCAAAAAGTAAAAAAAATATATCAAAGCAAGATTAAGCAATTCCACAAAAGATATGTAAAGTTAATTTGTAAGACAAATAAAAACACAGCTTTTTCAGTAAATCTTATTGGCTTTGATGGAAAAATAAAAAAAATAATGAATGATTTAAACTATAAGTTAGTTTTTCAAATAATTGACAAGATGCCATTAGGAAAAAAAATTAAACCAATTAACCTATCTTTATATTCAGATTATAATCCTAAAACTACAACATATGGATTAGGATTTAAAAATAAAGAAAAAGCATTATTTACGATTAATGCAATTAAAAATAGATCTGCCAAATATCAAGTGAATGTAGTTTCGACTATGTTAGGCAGAGCCAAAAATCATCCAAACAAAACCCAAGATATGGGTGATGCGATAAAGGTATTTAATGATTGGATGAAAAAATATAAGAGAAATAAAAATGAAAAATAAGCTATCTAATTTTTTTAAAAAAATAATATTTTTATCAGTTTTAATAATACCAAACATTGTTAATGCTGATTTTTTTAAAGATATAACTGCTAAAATTGCAGATAATCCAAAAAGACTTAGCTACGGTATTTCTGTCGCCGATATAGATCAAAATGGAAAGTATGAATTTATAGTTACAGGATTTGGTTATCCAAATTTGGCACTCTCATATGAAAATGGAAAATTAATTAATATTGCTAATCAAAATATATTTTCCGATGAATCTAGAAAAACAATTGGTGTTGCTGCGTGTGACGTTGATAGAGATGGATATGAAGAAATATATTTTCTTAACACAGATACTTATAGTGGAACAAAAAAATATTCTGACAGACTTATAGATTTAGTTGGAAGTAAGTTTTTAGATATGTTTGAAATTAAAAAAAACAAAGAGGATTTAAATTTGACAGCAGGCAGATCAGTCGCTTGTGTGGATAGGAAAGGTGATGGCAAATATGGTATTTACGTATCAAATTATGGGGGCCCAACAAGGTTTTATGAAATTGAAAACAAGAAGATAAAAGACAAATCAGTTAATTTAAATTTAGATAAGGTTACAGGTGGAAGGGCGGTTGTTTCAGGACATATTTTAACCGATAGATCTGACATTTTTGCAGCAAATGAAAGAGGTGCAAATTTTCTTTTAAAAAATAATAATGGAGTCTTTGAGGACTTAGCGTTTAATTACCGAGTAGATGATGTAATCCAGAACGGTAGAGGAACTGCACTTTCAGATATACTTTATCGAGGAAGATTAGATATATTAAGTGGAAATTGGCAGGGTTATCATAGAGCTTATGTTCTTAAAGATAATCAGTTTAAAGATATAGGAAATAGTAAATTTGATAAACCTTCTAGAATCCGGACAATAATATCTGCAGACTTTGATAATGATGGTTACGATGAAGTTTTTATGAACAATATAGCTGAGCCAAATAAGCTATTTAAAATTATAGAGAATGGAGAATTTGAGGAAATAACATTAAAGACCGGTTTAGAAACTGATGGATATGGTACAGGAGCTGCAGTTGCTGATATTGATAATGATGGTATTTTAGAATTATTAGTCTCCCGTGGTGAAAGTAAAGAGCAAACATTAACATTATATAAAGCAAAAATCGATAGACAAACTAAATATTTAAGAATTAAACCTATTAACAAATTTGGTGCTCCAGCAAGAGGTGCAACAGTAACATTGCTTTCTAATCAAAGAAAACATTCAAAAACCATAGATTCTGGTTCAGGTTATTTATGTCAAATGGAGCCTGTGGCACATTATGGAATAAGAAAAAATGAAAAAGATTTTAAAGTAGAAGTAAAATGGACTAATGGAAGTAAAGATTTAATTAAAATAGACTCATTAAATCAAACTATTATCGTAAAACAAAAATGAAAAGAAATTTATTAAAACTTTTAGTAATTTTTTTTGTATTAATTCAATTTGACTCAATATCAGAGGAAAAAAATTATCATAAGGAGTTAATAGCCGATTGGTCTAGAATTTTTCCTGATCAAAATAGAAATGCAGGGGGACCGATGTTTTTTAAATATATAATCGACAAAGAAATAACTTACAAAGATTTCAAAGAATTTAATAAATTATATTGTGCTGTTTCTGGATCGTTAATTGATCCTAATGCTGAACCAGATTTCATATATGCTAATGAAAGTAAATCTGGAGAAAAAATTTGTGGTGATTACTATAAATGCTGTATTCCTTGTTCATGTGATATTATGAAATATTCGGAGGTTGAAAAAATGAAACATAAATTTTTGGATGGTTTAAAAGAATTTTATGTTTTCACTATCAAAAATCCTTGCAATAAAAAAGATTTTCCAAATAGAGTTAATAAGAATTATTTTTGTGATGGTGAAAAAATTAACGATGACCAAGTTTATAGTCTTAATGATAAATTAGTAATAGGCTTATTACACGAAGGAAGAAGTTGTAAAAAAAACGATATAGACTTTGTTAATAGCCATCAAGTAACTGGAAGATTTTGTGAACTACGAAATAATACCCCTCTTGATAGTTTAAAAACAGGAATGGGTGATATTTTTATTAAGCTAGCTAGGTAGTTAAAAATAAATG
>CACNXU010000042.1 GCA_902624585.1 uncultured Pelagibacteraceae bacterium
TTAATAATTTAAATTTTGCATTTATATAATTTTTTAAACTTTTATGTCTCTCAATGTGGTCCGCAGTTATGTTTAAAATTACAGCATATTTTGATCTAAATAAGTTACTGTAATCTAGCTGATAAGAGGAAGACTCTATTACAAAGATTGTTTTTTTTGTAATATTTTTTTCTGATAATACTGGGTTACCAATATTTCCAATAAGTCTTGAATCTCGATTTTGATCGATTAACGCATCATGTAAAATTTTAGCAGTTGTAGATTTACCGTTAGTTCCAGTAATTGTAATACTTTCATTGTTATAAAATGAATACAAAACATCAAGATCGGTATAAATTTTTTTAAAATTTTTCTTTAAAAATTTTGATAATTTACAATTTGAGATATCAATTCCAGGACTAATAATAATTCTATCAAAATTTATTTTTTGAATTTCTTCTAGTTTAATAATTTTTTTTTTAAGTTTAAATTTAATTTTTTGATTGTCATCAAACAAATATACATCAGACTTGTTTTTTAAAAACTTATAAGATGAAAGACCACTCTTTCCTAAACCATAGATTAATATTTTTTTTCCTAAAAAAATATTATTAAATATTTTCATTATCTTAATTTTAAGGTAGCTAAACCAATCATTGCTAGAATGATAGAGATAATCCAAAACCTAATTACAACTGTAGACTCTGGCCAACCCTTTTTCTCAAAATGATGATGAATAGGGGCCATTCTAAAAATTCTCTTTCCAGTAAGTTTAAACGAAATTACCTGAACCATTACTGAAACTGCCTCTAGTACAAAAAGTCCACCAGTAATAGCTAAAACAATTTCATGCTTTGTAATAATACCTACAGCACCCAAAGAACCACCAAGAGATAAAGAGCCTGTGTCGCCCATAAAAATTTTAGCAGGTGGAGCATTAAACCATAAGAAACCTAAACAAGAGCCAATAATTGCTCCACAAAAAATTGCTACTTCACCAGTTCCTTCAATGTATGGAATTTGTAAATAATTTGAAAATACGATGTTTCCAGTAACATAACTTATAAAGGCAAAACATGCTGCAACTAATATTACAGGCACTGTTGCTAGACCATCTAATCCATCAGTAAGATTAACAGCATTTGATGAGCCTATAATCACAAATATTGCAAACGGTATAAAAAACCATCCAAGATTTATCATTAAATTTTTAAAAAATGGAAAATATAAATTATTTAAATCTTGATAATCATTTAAATAAACAAAAAAACTTACTCCAATAATTGCTAATATTATTTGTGAAATTATTTTAAACTTTGAAGAAATTCCTGATGAGTTGCTATATTTAATCTTCTTAAAGTCATCATATGCTCCCAATAAACCAAAAGTAATTGCTATGTAAATACAAAATAAAATATTAATATTTGATAAATCTGCCCAAAATATTACTGATACTAATAAGCCTAATAATATTATTAAACCCCCCATGGTTGGTGTGCCAATTTTTTTAACTATATGATCTTCAGGTCCATCGTCCCGGATTGGATTTAAAATTTTTTGTTTTGAAAAAAATTTAATAAAAGGACCTCCAATAATAAGTACAATAATCAATGAGGTAAAAAAAGATAAACCTGTTCTAAAGGTTAAGTATTTAAATACATTTAAAAAACTAAAAGTATCAACAAAATTTAATAAAAACTGATAAAGCATTTAATGCAATCCTTTCAGATCTTTTACTATGTCATTGAATCCTGTCGCAAGTGAGGCCTTGATCATTAAATAATCATTATTATTTAAATCTTTTCTAATAAATTCAATAATTTGAGATTTATTGTATAAAATCCTGCCTTTTTTGGCTTTTGAGATACCTGCAAATATTATAGATGCCATTTTACCTTTCACGAATACCTTATCTATCTTAGTTTGATTAATTATTGGAGCGATAGATTTATGAAGTTTTTTAGAATGATTACCCAGCTCTAACATGTCACCAATTAATAAATATTTATTTGATTTTTTGGAGTTTATTTTATCAAAATTTTTTATTGCTGATTTTAATGATAAAGGATTCGAATTATAACTTTGATCAATTAGATTAATTTTTTTATTATTAAATTTTACTACAGAATGGTCACCTCTTCCTCCAGGAATTTTGAAATTGAGAAAAATATTTTCGTTTAGTTTAAATATATTTTTATAAATACTTATAACTGCCAAAGCAGAAAGTGTATTGTATATATTGCTTTGAAAATCGTTTAACAATATGAAATTCTTTTTTTTATTATTTGAATGAATATTAATTTTAAATTTTTTTCCAAAAGTCTTTATGTTAATTAATTTAATGTCTGCTTTTTGATTTTTAATACCAAAAGAAACTACATTGATTTTCTTTTTTTTGGCAATTTTTTTATGTAATTGAAAATAACTATCATCCGCGTTCAATACAACATAACCATAAGGTTTTATATTGTTAATAATTTCAGATTTTGCCAAAGCAATTTGCTTAATATTTTTAAAATTCTTAGCATGTGCATAATTTATATTAGTTATCACTCCAACATCTGGGTCTATTATTTTTGACAAATAATCAATTTCACCCTTTTTATCCATTCCAACTTCTAAAATTCCAAATTCATCATTTTGTTTTAAATTAAAAAGACTCAAAGGTACCCCAAATTTATTGTTATAAGATTTAGGAGAAATACTTACTTTCGTAATTTTACTTAATACATTGCCCAACAATTCTTTAAGTGTAGTTTTGCCACAACTGCCTGTAATAGCTATAATATTTGTATCAATACTTTTTCTGAAAGTTTTTGAAATATCTGTTAAGAATTTTAAAGTATCTTTCACTTTAATCTGGCGACTTTTATTTAATTTATTTTGAATTTTGTTTACTACAGCTAACGATGCTTTTCTATTGAATGATTGTGAAACATATTTATTACCGTCATTTTTTTTTCCTCTAATAGCAAAAAAAATATCATTTTTAGTAACTTCTTGAGAATTAATTCTTGCTGTTTTTAAAGATATGAAAGCAGGAAATTTTTTAATTTTAGCTGACTCTTTAACCACATTTAATTTTAAATTATCTGATAAATTATTATTTTTATGCTTAATAGCATTTAGAATTACTTTTCTATCTGAAAGAAAAATTTTCTCATTTCCAATATCTTGGGTTTTCTCATGGCCTTTCCCGGCAACTAACAAAATATCACCTGAATTCAAATTATAAACAGCTTGTGTTATTGCCATTGCTCTATTAGATATTTCAATAATTCTCTTTTTTTTAATTCCCTTTTTTATATCTCTTCTAATTTTTTGAGGATTTTCAAATCTAGGATTATCATTTGTAAGTATGATGCTATCTGCAAAATCACTAGCTATTTTACCCATTTTTGATCTTTTATTTTGATCCCTATTTCCCCCACAACCGAATAAAATTGTGATTATTTTTTTAGGAAATTGTTCTCTAAGATTTGAAAGACACGTTTTTAAAGCATCAGGCGTATGAGCATAATCAAGAATTACTTTTGATTGATTTTTAATTTTACCAATTTTTTCAAACCTTCCCTCAACTGGTTTTAATTTTGGAATTGTATTTAAAATTTTATCTAAACTAATACCGCTATATTTAGCTGCGATTATTGCCATCAAAACATTTTTTAATTGTATTTTTCCAATTAAATTTAGATTTATATCCCTTGTTAAGCTATTTAATTTAACTCTAAGAAATTGACCCTCTCCTTTAAAATTATGAGACAAAAGCTCTATATTATTT
>CACNXU010000043.1 GCA_902624585.1 uncultured Pelagibacteraceae bacterium
AAGCGATAAACCAAACAAAACAGTTACTGTTATGGTAGAACGTAAATATTCTCACCCGGTTTTAAAAAAAGTAATCAGAGTTAGAAAAAACTATAATGCTCATGACGAAAATAATAAGTTCAAAACTGGTGACAAAGTTTCAATTATTGAGAGCAAACCCTTTTCTAAAAATAAAAAATTTCAAGTTATGGAGAATAGAAAGTAATGATTGGTGTTCAAACAGAATTACAAGTAGCTGATAACACTGGTGCAAAAAGAATTGAGTGCATCAAAGTATTAGGTGGATCAAAAAGAAGATACGCTAGCATTGGTGATACAATTGTAATTGCGGTTAAAGAAGCGATGCCTAAAGGAAAAGTTAAAAAAGGATCAGTTCATAAAGCTGTAGTTGTAAGAGTTAAAAAAGGAATTCACAGAAATGATGGCTCTAAAGTAAGATTTGACAATAATGCAGCTGTATTAGTTGATGATAAAGGAGAGCCAGTAGGAACAAGGATTTTTGGTCCAGTTACGAGAGAATTAAGAAGTAGAGGTCAAATGAAAATTATTTCTTTGGCACCAGAGGTTTTATAATGATTAAAAAAGGTTTGAAAGTAATAGTTTTAACTGGAAAAGATAAAAAAAAAGAAGGTGAAGTTATTGAAATTGATAGAGCTAATAATAGAGCAAAGGTTAAAGAAATAAACATGGTTAAAAAACACGTTAAAACAACAAAAGAGAAAAAAGGTGGAATTTTTGCTAAAGAAAGTTTTATACATATTTCAAACTTAAAGCTAATTGATGAAAAAGCGGCTAAGAAAAAAGAGGCTAAAAAATAATGACACCAAGATTAAAAGAAATATTTAATAAAGAAATTCAACCTGCATTAAAAGATCAGTTTGGCTTTAAAAATATTTATATGGCTCCAAAAATTGAGAAAGTTATATTAAACATGGGTCTTGGTTTAGATGCTTCAGATTCTAAAATCTTAAAATCATGTGAAGAAGATTTGGCTAAAATTACTGGACAAAAACCAGTAACAACAAAATTTAAAAAATCAGTTGCGAACTTTAAAACAAGAAAAGGAGCAAACGCTGGTTTAAAAGTAACTTTAAGAAAAAATAGAATGTATGAATTCTTAGATAGATTAGTGAATATAGCATTACCTAGAATTAAAGATTTTAGAGGTTTGTCACCAAAAGGCTTTGATAAATTTGGTAATTATACATTTGGTATCAAAGAGCATATAATTTTTCCAGAAGTAAGTTTTGATAGAGCAGACAAAGTTAGAGGTTTAGATATAATAATAGTAATTAAAGCAATCAATAAAGAACACAGTTTTGCTTTACTAGAAAAAATGAATTTTCCATTTATTAAAAAAGGAGATAATTAAATATGGCAAAGTTAAGCGCTGTTAATAAAAATAAAAAAAGAATCAATCTTTCAGATAAGCTTTATAAGAAAAGACAAGCATTAAAGAAAATTGTAATGGATAAAAAGATATCCCTTGAAGAAAGATTTAAAGCGCAGCAAAAATTATCAAAGTTGCCAAGAAACTCAGCTAAGACAAGAGTTATGAATAGATGTGAAATTACTGGAAGGCCTCATGGAGTTTACAGAAAATTAAAGATTTCAAGAATCGCATTAAGACAATTAGGATTACAAGGAAAAATACCTGGTTTAGTTAAGTCTAGCTGGTAGAAAGGAAAATTATGAGTTTAAGTGACCCGATAGGAGATATGATTGCAAGAGTGAAGAACGCTCAAGCCAGAAATCATAAAAAAGTAGATTTACCTTCATCGAATTTTAAATCAAAAATTGCAGATATACTAAAAAATGAGGGTTTTATTAAAGATTTTAAAATAAGTAATGCAGAAAAAAAACCAATTTTATCATTAGAATTGAAATATCATTCTGGTAATCCAGTAATCAGTGCTTTCGAAAGAGTATCAAAACCAGGTAGAAGAATTTTTTCATCTGCAGATAGTTTACCTAAAATAAATAATGGCTTAGGAATTGCTATAGTATCAACTCCAAAGGGAGTTATGACTGACATAGATGCGAGAAAACAAAAAGTTGGTGGCGAAATAATTTGTAAGGTATTTTAATGTCTAAAATAGGTAAAATAAACATAACTATTCCAGAAAAAGTAAAGGTTGTATTAGCTGATAATATCATAAATATAGAAGGGCCTTTAGGAAAAAAATCAATTAATGTTGATCTAGACATGTTTAATTTAGCCATAATCGAAGGCAAAGAAATATCTATTAAACCCAAAAAAGTAGATCAAAACTCAAAAAGACTTTGGGGAATGAATAGAAGTTTAATAAATAACGCCGTAATAGGATCAAGTACTGGTTATGAAAAAACATTAGAATTAATTGGAGTTGGTTATAGAGCTGCATTAAAAGGAAATCAATTAAATTTACAATTGGGTTATAGTCATGATATCAATTTTGAAATACCTGAGGGCATCAAAATTGCTGTCGAAAAACAAACTACATTAAAAATTACAGGTTCTGACAAGCAGCTAGTGGGTGAAGTTGCATCTAAAATTAAAACATTAAGAAAAATCGAACCTTATAAAGGAAAAGGTGTTAGGGAAAAAGGACAGTATGTTCTTAAAAAAGAAGGTAAGAAAAAGTAATGAAATTAAACACTAGTATGAGAAAAAGATTTAGAGTGAGCAATAAAGTTAAAAAAGTTGCTTCAAAAAATAGATTTAGATTAAGTATTTCTAGATCATCGAAAAATATTTCAGCTCAAATAATAGATGATACAAAAAAAATAACTTTGTTGTCAGCCTCATCAATAGAAAAAGATCTTAAATCAGGTGATAAAGTTAATAAAACAGAATTATCTAAATTAGTTGCTAAAAAATTAGCTAAAAAAGCTCAAGAAAAAAAAATTACTAAAATTTATTTTGATAGAGGTTCGTATAAATATCATGGTAGAATTAAAGTCTTTGCAGAAACATTAAGAGATAATGGGATGGAATTTTAATTATGGAAAATTTTAAAGATAAAAAAAACGACGATATATTAGAAAAATTAGTTCATATAAACCGTATTACCAAAGTAGTAAAGGGTGGAAGAAGATTTGGTTTTTCTGCTCTTGTAGTCGTTGGAAATCAAGCGGGTAAAATTGGTATTGCACATGCAAAAGCTAAGCAAGTACCTGATGCTATTAAAAAGGCCAATGAGATGGCAAGAAGAAAGCTTACACATATACCTTTAAGAGAAGGTAGAACTATACATCATGATGTTAAAGCAAAAGATGGATCTGGCAGAATAGTCTTAAGAGCAGCGTCTAAAGGAACAGGTATTATCGCTGGTGGACCAGTTAGAGCAGTATGTGAAGTTTTAGGTGTTAAGGACATAGTTGCTAAATCAATGGGAACCTCAAATGCACACAATGTTATTAGAGCTACAATGAAAGCCTTAATGAAACAAAGTTCACCAAAACAGATATCAGCAATTAGAAATAAGAAAATTTCTGAAATTATAGAAAAAAGAGGACAATGATTAATTTAAATAACAGAGAAAAAATCAATAAATCTAAAATAAGAGTTGGAAGAGGGATTGGTTCTGGTAAAGGAAAAACTTCAGGTAGAGGTGTTAAAGGCCAAAAATCAAGATCTGGGGTAGCAATAAAAAGTTTTGAAGGAGGT
>CACNXU010000044.1 GCA_902624585.1 uncultured Pelagibacteraceae bacterium
ACTTTTCCTGGATCTTGACTATGTCCAGTTGATCCGTGCGCTCTATGTGATATTGAAACACCATGACTGGCTCTCAAACCACCAAAATTATGCCTTTTCATAGCCCCGGCAAAACCTTTACCAATTGTTTTTGATCTTGTATCTACAAATTTAATATCTTTAAATATTTCCAAACCAAACTCGTTTCCCTCTTTATAGGCAGATGTATCCTGCACTTTAAACTCTTTTAATTTTTTCTTAGCCTCAGTATTTTTTTTAGCAAAAACACCTTTCATAGCTTTTGTTAATTTTGAATTTTTAACTTTTCCATATCCAAGCTGAACTGCTTTGTATCCTCTTTTTTCTTCCTCTATAACTTGAATAACTCTAGCTTTTTCGATCTTAAGCACGGTTACAGGAACTAATTGACCAGTTCTATAGAACTCTCTAGTCATACCAATTTTTTTTCCTAATAAAGCTATTTCACTCATAATTAAATTTTTATCTCCACATCAACACCTGATGCTAAATCAAGTTTCATTAATGCTTCTACAGTTTGTGGTGTTGGTTCAATAATATCAATTAATCTTTTATGCGTTCTTGACTCAAATTGTTCTCTACTTTTCTTGTCAATATGAGGTGATCTTAAAACTGTATATCTTTCAATTCTTGTAGGTAATGGAATTGGTCCCTTTATTGTTGCTCCAGTTCTTTTTACTGTATTCACTATTTCTTCAGTAGAAGCATCTAAAACTTTGTTGTCATATGCTCTTAATTTAATTCTAATATTCTGTTTTTCCATAATTAACCTGCAATCTTCTTAGTTACTTCGTCTTGAACATTTTGTGGAACTTTTGAATAATGATCAAAAAACATTGAATATTGTGCTCTACCTTGAGACATTGATCTTAAATTATTTATATAACCAAACATATTAGCTAAAGGAACCATTGCTGTAATTACGGTTGCATTACCTCTTTGCTCTTGAGTGCTGATTTGACCCCTTCTACTATTTAAATCACCTATAACATCACCCATGTAATCTTCAGGTGTTACTACCTCAACTCTCATTACTGGTTCTAATAATTTTAAACCGCCTTTTGTACAAGCCTCTTTAAAGCAAGCTCTACTTGCTAATTCAAATGCTAGTACACTTGAGTCAACATCGTGATGTAAACCATCTAAAATAGTTACTTTGTAATCTATCATTGGAAAACCAGCTAAAATTCCAGTATCTGAAACTGTTTCTATACCCTTTTCAACACCTGGGATAAATTCCTTTGGAATTGCACCACCTTTAATTTTGCTCTCAACGTCTCGGCCTTTACCAGGTTCTTGAGGCTCAACTAAAAGTTTTACTTTTGCAAATTGACCAGCACCTCCACTTTGTTTTTTATGAGTATATTCAACTTCTGAAGCAGCTTCTATAGTTTCTCTATAAGCAACTTGAGGAGCTCCAACATTAGCCTCTACTTTAAATTCTCTTTTCATTCTATCAACAATAATATCTAGGTGTAGTTCACCCATTCCTTTAATAATTGTTTGTCCTGACTCTTCGTCTGATGTAACTCTAAAGGAAGGATCTTCCTTAGCTAACCTACCCAAAGCTTCACCCATTTTTTCTTGGTCTGCTTTTGTTTTTGGTTCAACTGCAATTTCAATAACTGGATCAGGGAATTCCATTGGTTCAAGTAGAACTGAATTTTCTTTGTCACATAAAGTATGTCCTGTAATTGTATTTTTTAATCCAGCTAAAGCTACTATATCACCTGCATTAGCTTCTTTAATATCTTCACGAGAATTTGCATGCATTAAAAGCATTCTTCCAACTCTTTCTTCCTTCTCTTTAGAAGAATTGAAGACTGCAGTTCCAGTTTTGATTGTACCAGAATAAATTCTTATAAAAGTTAATGAGCCAACAAATGGATCGTTAGCTACTTTAAAAGCTAAAGCAGAAAATGGAACACTGTCTTCAAATTTCATTTCCATTTCATCCTCGCTACCTAATTTAGTTCCTTTGATAGAGCCAATATCTACTGGACTTGGTAAATAATTTACAACAGCATCAAGTAAAGGCTGAACACCTTTGTTTTTGAATGCCGATCCCGTCAAAACTGGAACAAAACTAAAATTAAGTGTTCCTTTTCTTATACATTTAACCAAGTCTTCTTCTTTAATTTCATCACCATTTAGATATGCCTCCATCAGCTTTTCGTCTTGTTCAACAGCTGTTTCTACTAATTCTGTTCTATATTTTTCTGAAATTTCTTTTAAGTCTTCTGGAATTTCTTTGTACTCCCATTCAGCTCCTAATGCTTCATTTTTCCAAACTTGAGCTTTCATTTTAACAAGATCAACTACGCCAGATAAGGAAGCTTCAACACCAATAGGGACTTGCACCACTAAAGGTTTAGCACCTAATCTATCTCTAATCATATCTACACATCTAAAGAAATCAGCACCTGTTCTATCTAATTTGTTAACAAAACAAATTCTTGGTACTTTATACTTATCGGCTTGCCTCCATACAGTTTCAGATTGAGGCTCTACGCCTGCAACACCATCAAAAACAGCAACAGCACCATCCAAAACTTTCAAAGACCGTTCTACCTCAATAGTAAAATCTACATGACCTGGGGTGTCTATTATATTTATTCTATGATCATTCCAAAAACATGTAGTAGCCGCAGATGTAATTGTAATACCTCTTTCTTGTTCTTGTTCCATCCAATCCATTGTTGCTGCACCATCGTGAACTTCACCAATTTTGTGACTCTTGCCAGTATAATATAGAACTCTTTCAGTAGTGGTTGTTTTACCAGCATCTATATGAGCCATGATCCCAATATTTCTATATCTATCTAATGTATGAGTTCTAGCCATAATTTATTACCACCTAAAATGTGCAAAAGCCTTGTTTGACTCTGCCATTTTGTGAACATCCTCTCTTTTTTTAACAGCAGCTCCTTTTTTTTCATAAGCATCGTATAGCTCATTAAAAATTTTATCTGCCATGTGTTTATCTTTTCTTTTTCTTGCTGACTCAACTAACCATCTGATAGCTAACGCTTGTGCCCTTTTACTTTTTACTTCAACA
>CACNXU010000045.1 GCA_902624585.1 uncultured Pelagibacteraceae bacterium
GCTGTAAATAATATTGTTTTTTGAAATAGCTATTTTACCGGTGACAAAGGGTAATTTGCTCTTTCTATTAAAAAAATAGGGTAAATAAAAACTTTTAATTTTGCTTTTTAATAAACCTTTTTTTACAATTATTTTTTTTGACTTTAAAATTTTAAAACTTTTATTTCTTACTCTTTTATCTATGTCGGTAACAGCATATATAACCTCTGAAATTCTTGATTTTATTATCGCGTCAGTACACGGTGGTGTAAGTCCATGATGACAACATGGCTCTAAAGTAACATACATTTTTGATCCTTCTAATTTTTCAAAACTATTTTTAATCGCATTTAATTCAGCATGTGGTCTTCCATTAAATGAGGTTTGTCCTATAGAAATTATTTTGTCATTTTTAACAATAACACATCCTACAGAAGGATTTGATCCAGTGAGACCGTGACGAGATCTAGCAAGATCTAAGGCAATCTCCATGTAAAATTTATCTTTTAATGTGAAATTATCTTTTTTTGTAGACATCTAGCTTGTCCACGAATTGTACAAAGTCTTTTTCTTCTCTAAAATTTCTATACACAGATGCAAATCTCACATATCCAACTGGATCTAAATCTTTTAATCCCTCCATAACCATGGTTCCAATTGTATTAGTAGATATTTCACTTTGACCAAGTTCTTCTAGCGATCTTGAAATTTGACTTATAAATTTTTCTATTGTTTCCGTGTCTATTGGCCTTTTTTTTAAAGCAATATAAATTGATTTGGATAGTTTATCTCTATCAAATGTAGATTTTCTGCCATTTTTTTTTACTACCATCAATTCTCTAAATTGAACTCTTTCAAAAGTTGTAAAACGAGCTCCGCAAACACAAAGTCTTCGTCTTCTTATAGCTGTACCATCTTCTGTTGGCCTAGAGTCGACTACAGAGGTCTCCCCTTTTTTACATATTGAGCAAATCATTTACTAAAGGTTCTTATATATCGGAAATGACGAAGTTAAAGAAATAACTTCATTTTTTACTTCTTCTTCTATTTTGCTATTATCAGAAGGATTTTCAGACAATCCTTTTAGGGTTTTTGTAATTAGTTCTCCAACGGTTTTAAATTCGCTTAATCCAAAACCTCGTGTTGTAGCTGCTTGCGTACCTAATCTAATACCTGAGGTAATCATAGGTTTTTCTGTATCAAAAGGTATACCATTTTTATTACACGTAATATTTGCTCTAGATAAACTTTCAGCTGCTAGATTGCCTTTTACATTGTAAGGTCTTAAATCTACCAACATCAAATGAGTATCTGTTCCATCTGAATAAATTTTAAATCCATTATTTTTTAAAGTTTCTGCAAGCATCTTAGCGTTTGCTAAAACAGATTTAATATAATCTTGAAATTCTGGCTGCAATGCTTCCAAAAATCCAGCAGCCTTAGCTGCAATAATATGCATCAAAGGTCCTCCCTGATAACCAGGAAAGACTGCTGTATTAAATTTTTTAGCAAGATCTTCATGATTAGTTAAAATTATACCACCTCTCGCACTTCTAAATACTTTGTGTGTAGTTGATGTAACAACATGTGCATAATCACAAGGATTAGGATATCCTTTACCAGCAACCAAACCTGAGAAGTGTGCCATATCAACCATTAAATATGCACCAACTTTATCTGCTATCTCTCTAAATCTTTTGAAATCAATTACCCTAGAATAAGCACTTCCACCCGCTATTATTAGTTTAGGTTTATGTTCTAAAGCAAGTTTTTCAACATTATCATAATCGATTAGTTCTGATTCTTTATCAACGTCATACCCTATTGCATTGAACCATTTACCAGACATTGAAATTTTTAATCCATGAGTTATATGACCTCCTGAATTTAAACTCATTCCCATAAATGTATCACCTGGGCTTAACAAAGCTAAAAATACTGCACCATTTGCTTGAGCACCTGAGTGTGGTTGTGCGTTTGCAAATTTACAATTAAATAATTTTTTTAATCTTTCAATAGCAAGATTTTCAGCAACATCAACATGCTCACAACCATTGTAATATCTTTTACCAGGATAACCTTCAGCATATTTATTAGTTAAAACAGAACCCTGTGCCTCTAATACTGCTTGAGAAACTATATTTTCAGAAGCAATAAGTTCTATATGTTGTTGTTGTCTGATTAATTCATCTTTAATAGCTTTATAAAGCTCTGGATCTTTTGCTGATAAACTATCTTCAAAGAAACTTTTATAACTATCGTTTAAATAATTTTTTTCACTAGACATAATTATATTTTTTTTACTCTTTTTAAATGTCTCCCACCATCAAATTTAGTATTTAAAAAAACACTTATTAACTTTAAAGCATTTTTTTTGGATATCAATCTTGAACCCAATGTAATAATGTTTGCATCATTATGCAATCTAGATAATTTTGTTGATTTTAGATTAAAACATTGCGCTGCACGAACATTTTTATGCCTATTTGCCGCAATATTCATGCCTGTCCCAGATCCACACACTAATATACCAACATTGCTTTTATTAACTTTAACTTTTCTTGCTACTTTATGTGCATAGTCTGGATAATCAACTTTGCTATCGTTCATTGGACCAAGATCTACAAATTTTATTTTTTTATTTAACAAAAAATTTTTGATGTTTTCTTTTAATTTAAATCCAGCATGATCAGATGAGATAAAGATAGTTTTCAAACTAATTAAATTTGTAATCTAGAACACAAGCAACTAAATGTATTCTATTTTCTTCCCCACCATTAAATGCGTTGTGATATTTGGTGTTATTTGTAACCCATACTGAACCATCAGCAGGCATATGTTTTGCAACATTATCAATAACCATTATGCAACCTGGATTTGTTATAATGGGGATATGTAATCTTGGTTCCGGATCTCTATGCCAACTTAATGTTGATCTTGGTTCTTTTAATAAAATTCTCATACGACCAAGTTTATATTTTGATGACAATACATCGTATACTTCTTTAAAATAAGTATTTTCATAATCCTTTACGAATTCAGAATATGCTGACTCATCTAATGATTCATCT
>CACNXU010000046.1 GCA_902624585.1 uncultured Pelagibacteraceae bacterium
TAACTTGAGTTGCCCAAGCAGATTTGGTTTGAATAAATTGTTCAAGTTCATTTAAATTTTTAATCTTTCTCCTAGGAATAAACGCCTTAAACATGGCAAACAAATATGTTTTAAAATCTTCAAGTTTCAGGTCCTTCCAGGTTAATTTGTATTTTGCCATGTTAATCAGTCAGTGCGCCAATTATATCTTAAAAAAACAAGTAAATAAGTAGCAAATATGGTTAATTTTTAGCCTTTTCAAAGCTCTTATAATGGTTATGGTTTCACCCAGTTATAACTAAATAGAGAGGTATAAATGTCAAATCAACAAAAACACTGGGAAAAAACCAGGGGATTGTTATTTATAACACTGGCAATCTGGTTTGTTTTCTCAATTGGCATCTTTCTCTTTGGAGCTGAAATGAATGAGGTCACAGGACCTTTCGGTTATCCATGGACATATTGGTTTACATGTCAGGGATCTCTTGGTGCTTTCGTAATCCTAATTTTCTGGTTTGCGAATAGACAAGAAAAAATCGATGAAGAGTTCGGCTTTAGCGAAAGAGAGGACGAATAATGAAAGGTAATTTCATAGATAATTTGCCAAAGGTTTATGGAATCTATACTGGAGGATTTATAGGATTCATAATCATTATGGCAATTGCTGAACAGATGGGTATGACAGCTAAAGCGATTGGTATTGCTTTTGTTGCATTTACTGTATTCATCTATGCATTAATCGGTTGGCTATCAAGAACAGCCCAAGCAGATGCATATTACGTAGCTGGTAGGCAAGTACCAACAGTATTCAACGGAATGGCGACTGCAGCAGACTGGATGTCTGGTGCTTCATTCGTTGCAATGGCGGGTGGTATTTACTTTAAAGGTTACGGCTATATGGCTCTACTTGTAGGTTGGACTGGTGGTTACGTGCTTGTTGCATCTTTATTAGCACCATACTTAAGAAAATTTGGCTGTTATACAGTTCCAGATTTTATAGGTACTAGATACGGTGGTAATTTAGCTAGATTTAGCGCAGTTGTAGTTTTAACTGTTGCTTCATTTACTTATGTGACTGCACAAATTAACGCTACAGGTACTATTGCATCTGTTGCACTTGATATCCCATTCCAATACGCAGTTTATGTTGGACTAATAAGTATTTTATTATGTTCAATGTTAGGGGGTATGAGAGGGGTAACTTGGACACAAGTTGCGCAATACATCGTACTAATTATAGCTTACCTGCTTCCAGTATTCTGGATTAGTAACAAAATGGGTGCGGGTTTCTTCCCTCACTTTATGTTAGCTGATGAGGTAGCTAGAATTGGTGAATTAGAGCAACAGTTCGGTTTTGTTAAAAACGCAGCTGCTGATCTAAAATCAGTACCTAAAGGCTTAGCAGGAATAACTAAAGCTCACTCCGCAGTGAACGCTACACCTTGGGCATTTATTTCATTAGCATTAGCGATGATGATGGGAACAGCTTCATTACCGCACGTGATGATGAGATACTTTACTACTCCAAGTGTAAAAGCAGCTAGAAAATCAGTAGGTTGGTCATTATTCTTTATCTTCCTACTTTACTCTTCTGCTCCAATGTTAGCTACATTATCTAAGTTATCATTGATTGATCCAAATTTACCAACTGGTATTATTGGAAAGACATTTGCAGAAGTAGAAGCGATTGATTGGTACCAAAACTGGAATCAAGCAAACCTAATGTTTATCAGCGACTTTAACGGAAACGGAACTCTTGAATTAAATGAGTTCTTTATGGGTGGTAAAGCCGTTGTATTAGCAACACCAGAGATAGCTGGATTACCTTATGTAATTTCAGGTCTAGTTGCTGCAGGAGGTATGGCAGCTGCCATGTCTACTGCTGATGGTTTGATTCTGGCAATTGCAAACGCTATATCACATGATGTTTACTATAAGATCATTGATCCAAAAGCGGAAACTGCAAAACGACTGCTTGTTGCAAGGGTATTGCTTGTAATAATTGGTTTTGCTGGAGCGACTATTGCAGCAATGGAGATTCAAGGAATCTTAGGTTCGGTCATCTGGGCTTTTGATTTTGCGATGTCTGGATTGTTCTTCCCACTTGTACTTGGTGTATGGTGGAAGAGAGCTAATAGACAAGGTGCGATTGCTGGTATGCTAGGTGGTCTTGCCGCTGGTACATGGTACCTAGTTTGGGTACGAACAGGCGGAAGTGGATTCCTAGGAATTACTCAATTAACATTTGGTATCTTCGGGTCAGCTGTAAGTTTAGTTGCGATGGTTGTAGTTAGTTTAATGACTGCAGAACCAGATAAAGCTACTCAAAAAATGGTTGATGATGTAAGAGTACCGAGTGGTAAATCAATTCTTGGTAAATCACACTAAATAATCTTTTAAAGGGGCGATTAATTTCGCCCCTTTTATTTCATTTCAATTTCCAATATAAATTTTAAATGTCAGCAAATTTTCATCCTTTAATATATTTTATTGATTATTTTCTTGGAATTATAATGTGGACTCTTATTGGAAGAGTAGCAATGAATATATTCCAAAAAGAAGACTCTCAATTTTTTTTCATGAGAGTATTTGTTAAATATACCAATCCTTTAATAAAATTATTTAAACCAATAACACCCTCATTTATCATTGGGCCATTGGTGCCCTTGTATGTTGCATGGTTCTTCTACATGATTAGATTTTATCTGATGCCTTGGATCTTAGGCTATTCAGTGATGGGAATGTTGTCATTTCCTTTGGAGAGTGAAATTTCTAGACAAATTTACCAATTTTTTAATTCATTTTAATTTTTAAAATTGATACTAGTTAATCTAGCAATCGATGAAAAATATACAAATTTCACCATCAATTTTATCTGCTGATTTTAGTCAGTTAGGTGCAGAAATAAAAAGACTTGA
>CACNXU010000047.1 GCA_902624585.1 uncultured Pelagibacteraceae bacterium
AAAAAATATTTAAAGTTAATGTGACTAAAATAAATATTATAAATAAACAAAATAGAACAAAAGTTACCAGAGGTAAAAAAGTAAAAGTATCTGGATATAAAAAAGCAATAATTACTTTAAAAAAAGGTCAAAGTATTGATCTAACAACAGGAATTTAATAAATGGCATTAAAAACTTTTAAACCATATACAAAATCTACAAGAGGTACCATTTTAGTTGATAGAACTGGTTTATGGAAAGGTAAACCATTCAAGAACTTGGTTTCACCTAAAAATGCCATGAAAGGTAGAAATAATAACGGTCATATTACCTCTATTAATAGAGCTGGTGGACATAAAAAAATGTACAGACATGTAGATTTTTATCGAAAAAAATTCGACATGGAAGCCACAGTTGAAAGAATAGAATATGATCCTAATAGATCATGTTACATCATGTTAGTTAAATTTGAGGATAATACGCATGCATACTTCTTAGCACCACAAAAAATTAAAGTTGGAGATAAAGTTGAAAGTGGTTCTAAAAAAGAAATTAAAGTAGGTAATTGTATGCCATTGCAAGATATTCCAGTGGGTATAAATATACATAATGTTGAGATACAGCCAGGTGGTGGTGGAAAAATCGCTAGAGCGGCTGGTTCATCAGTTACTATTAGTGGTCTTGATGGAAACTATAGTTTAATAAAATTAGCCTCAGGTGAAGTTAGAAAAATAGATTCAAGAGCTTTAGCTACAATTGGAATTTTAAGTAATCCAGATCAAAAAAATATCAAAATTGGAAAAGCAGGTAGATCAAGATGGTTGGGTAGAAGACCTCATACTAGAGGTGTTGTTAAAAACCCAGTTGATCACCCACATGGAGGTGGTGAAGGAAAATCTGCTGGAGGAAGGCATCCAGTTTCACCTACAGGACAATCTGCAAAAGGTTTAAAAACCAGAGATAATAAGAGAACAGATAAATTTATAGTTAAGAGAAGAAATAAGAGGAAGGATACTAAGTAATGGCTAGAGCAGTTTGGAAAGGACCGTTTGTTGAGGAAAGCTTAATGAAGAAAGTAGACAAGTATAAAGACGATCCAAAGAAAATTCCCATTAAAACTTGGTCAAGAAAATCTACAATTTTACCTGATTTTGTAGGGGTAAGCTTCCAAATTTACAATGGAAAAAAATTTATACCAATAACAGTTTCAGAAGATATGGTAGGACACAAATTGGGTGAATTTGCACCAACAAGAACATTTTTTGGTCATACACCAGCTGATAAGAAGGCTAAACCAGCAACAGCAGAGAAGAAATAATTATGGGTAAAAAAAAGAAAATTGATAAAACTAACGACAAAACAGTAAAGTCTGTTAACAACGGTATTAGATCGAGTGTTAGAAAGCTAAATCCAATACTAAAAAGCATTGTTGGCAAAAAAGTTGATGTTGCAATTAGAGATTTACAGTTTTCAGAAAAGAGAGTTACTAGAGACGTTAGAAAAACTATTAGTTCAGCTGTAGCCAATGCCGAAAATAATTTTCAATACGATATTGATAAACTAATAGTTAAAGAGGCATATTGTGGAAAAAAAATAGTTATGAAAAGATTTAGACCAAGAGCCAAAGGAAGAGCGGCACCAATATTAAAACCTTGGTCAACTGTTACAATAATTTTATCAGAAGCAAAACAAATGGAGAAGCATGGGGCAAAAAGTTAATCCTGTAGGTTTTAGATTAGGTGTCAATAGAGGATGGGACTCTGTATGGTATGCTAAGAAAAAAGATTTTGGAAATTACCTAATCGAAGATTTCAAAATTAGGGAATATATTAAGAAAAATGTAATCAACTCTGGTGTGTCCAAGGTAATGATAGAAAGAACATCTAATAAATGTTATGTTACAATCTATACTTCTAGACCTGGATTTGTTATTGGAAAAAAAGGAAGCGATATAGACAAAATTAAAAATAATCTCTCAAAATTTACAACAAATGAAGTTAATCTAAATATAAAAGAAGTTAAAAAACCTGAAACTAATGCTTTTTTAGTAGCTGAAAACATAGCTCAGCAGCTTGTTAAAAGAATTTCTTATAGAAGAGCTATGAAAAGAGCAATGCAATCATGTATTAGATTGGGTGCCAAAGGAATAAAAGTTTCAGTAAGTGGAAGACTTGGTGGAAATGAAATAGCTAGAACAGAGTGGTTAAGAGATGGAAGCATTCCATCACATACTTTAAGAGCTGATATAGATTATGCAGAGGCAGAGGCTCTTACGACATATGGGATTATTGGTATTAAAGTTTGGATATACAAAGGTGAGGTTTTTGCCAGAGAATTTAGCCAAGAGACTAACAAAGTAACACCAAAGGAAGGTAAATAATAATGCTTCAACCAGTAAGAACAAAGTGGAGAAAAGCGCATAAAGGCAGAATTCACGGTTCTGCTACTAGAGCAAGTACTATTAACTATGGTGCTTACGCATTAAAAGCTTTGCAACCTGAAAGAGTTACTGGAAAACAGATTGAGGCTGCAAGAGTTGCTTTAACAAGACATATGAAAAGACAAGGAAGAGTTTGGACAAGAATATTTCCAAATATACCAGTTTCAAAAAAACCAATTGAAGTCAGAATGGGTAAAGGAAAGGGTTCACCTGAGTACTTTGCGTGCAGAGTAAAACCAGGAAGAATATTATTTGAAGTTGATGGTGTTTCTGAACAAATTGCAAAAGAAGCATTATACAAAGCATCAGCAAAATTACCTATTAAGACCAAAACAATTAAGAGATTTGCATAATGAAAAAACAAGAAAT
>CACNXU010000048.1 GCA_902624585.1 uncultured Pelagibacteraceae bacterium
TTTTTAGAAAAAAAGCAAGCATCACTAATAGTAAATAAAAGTAATAAAAATGATATTAAACTTATTTTAGGAAATCCATCAACAAAAAGTAAGTTTGATAATGATATTTGGATTTTTATTGAGAGAAAACAAACTCAATCAAAAATCAAGAATTTTGGTAAAATGGAAATTTTTAAAAATGATGTATTGGTTCTTGAGATAGATAGTTACGGTATACTAAAAAAAAAGGATTTTTATAATAAAGATGATATGGAAGAAATTGATGTTGTGGAGTCAATAACAGAAAATAAATATAAAAAAGATACTTTTGTTTATAATTTTTTATCAAGTATGAGACAAAGAGTTAATGACCCTCTTGGACAGAGGGCCAAAAAACGTAAAAAAATCAGCCAGCGATGACAGCTAGCAAAAGCAAAGCAACAATATTTGTTATTTTAATCATTGGATTCACTGCCGGTCCAGCTGTATCTTTATAAGGATCTCCAACAGTATCACCTGTAACTGCTGCTTTATGAGCTTCAGAACCTTTTCCTCCATGATTTCCATCTTCAATATATTTTTTTGCATTATCCCAGGCTCCTCCACCTGCCGTCATTGATACAGCAACAAAAAGGCCTGTTATAATTACTCCAAGTAACATAGCACCAACTGCAGATAAAGCAGCTACTTGACCACCGATTGATAAAATAACAAAATATAGTACCACTGGAGATAAAACAGGAAGTAACGAAGGAATAATCATCTCCTTAATTGCAGCTACTGTTAATAAATCTACTAATTTAGCATAATCAGGTTTTTGTTTTCTTTTCATAATACCAGGAAATTTTTTAAATTGCCTTCTCACTTCAACAACAACAGCTCCACCAGCTCTACCAACTGCTTGCATACCCATAGATCCAAAAAGATAAGGCAACATTCCACCAATTAATAAACCTACAACTACATAAGGATTAGATAAATCGAATGTAACAACTATTCCCTCTAAAGCAGATCCTGCTTCTTTTGAAAAATGTTTAATATCCTCTGTATATGCAGCAAATAAAACTAAAGCTCCTAAACCAGCAGAACCAATTGCGTAACCTTTAGTAACTGCTTTTGTTGTGTTACCAACAGCATCAAGAGCATCAGTTGTTTTTCTGACTTTTTTATCAAGATTTGACATCTCAGCAATACCACCTGCATTGTCAGTAACTGGGCCATAGGCGTCTAAAGCAACGACCATACCTGCTAATGCAAGCATAGTAGTTACAGCTATAGCTATACCGAAAAGTCCAGCAATCGAATTTGTAATAAGAATACCCGCAACAATTATTAAAGCAGGAATTGCAGTTGCTTCCATGGAAACAGCTAATCCCTGGATTACGTTAGTACCGTGACCAGTTGTTGACGATAAAGCAACAGATTTAACCGGTCTATAACTAGTTCCAGTATAATATTCTGTAATCCAGATAAGCAAACCTGTAATCACAAGACCTATTACACCACAATAATATAAGTCCATTCCATTAAATGTTTTGTCATTAATTGTATATTCATTCGTAAAACCAATTACATGATCTGTTACTGGCCATAAAATTGCTAATGATGCTACTGCAGAAACAACAAACCCCTTATATAAAGCATTCATTACATTATTGCTTTTTCCTAACTTCACAAAAAATGTTCCAACAATAGATGTTAACAGACATGCTGCTCCAATAGACAATGGGTAAATCATCATGTTTAGATCATCAACAAAGAAAATTGATGATAAAACCATTGTTGCAACAATTGTAACTGCATAAGTCTCAAAAAGATCAGCAGCCATACCAGCGCAGTCTCCTACATTGTCACCAACGTTATCTGCAATTACCGCTGGGTTTCTAGGATCATCCTCTGGGATGCCAGCTTCAACTTTTCCAACTAAATCAGCACCAACATCAGCACCTTTTGTAAAAATTCCACCACCTAATCTTGCAAAAATAGAAATCAATGATGCACCAAAACCTAATGCAACTAAAGCATTTACAATTTCTCTTTCATCTACATTAGATTTTAATAAAATATAATAATAAACAGCTATTGATAATAATGCCAAACCGGCAACCAACATGCCTGTCACAGCACCAGATTTAAAAGCAATTGACAATCCTTGAGCCAGACCTTTTCTTGAAGCTTCAGCTGTCCTTACGTTCGCTTCTACAGAAACTAACATTCCGACATAACCTGCAATACCAGATAAAGCAGCACCTATTAAATAACCAAGACCTACTAGTGGACTAAATGCAATACTTACAATTACCAAAACTACAGCACCAACAATAGCAATAGTTTTGTATTGTCTTGCTAAATATGCTTTTGCACCAATCTGAATTGCTGATGCAATATCTTGCATTTTAGAATTTCCTGCGCTTGAATTAAGAATATTTTTTCCAGTTAAAAATCCATAAACGATAGATAATAAACCAGCTCCAATTGTATATAATAGTATTGTTTCGACTGTTCCGCTCATATTAACCTTAAGTTGTTGGTTGTTAAATTTTTAAGCCCGCACAATACAAAAAAAGATAGAAAAGACAACGATTAACTTCTAAAACCGATGAATATAACCTTTGGATTTAGCTCGTATTTGCTTACCTTTTACATCGAATATCAAAGATCTATCTTTACCAAATACAATTTTACCAATTTTAGTTATTTTAATTCCAGTTGTTTTAGAAGCTTTTTGA
>CACNXU010000049.1 GCA_902624585.1 uncultured Pelagibacteraceae bacterium
GTATAGCTGGGCCTGGTGGGGGAACAAAAGAAAAACCAGTTGGTCTTGTTTACATAGGAATAAAAAAAAGAAATTTTATAAAAATCTATGAAAATAAATTTAAATCTAAGACAAGAAAAAAAGTGCAAATTTTGACAGTAAAAGAGGTAATAAAAAATTTATTAAATCTAATTTAGTTATTACTAACTCCGTATTTGCTAAATTTATACCATGCTCTTTCATGAAAATAATATAAAAACATTTTTGTTATTACTTCTAAACCTGCAATAGTCCCCGCCCAATCAAACTTTCCTGTAATAAGCCATGCTATTAAAAATGTATCTGCACTAGCAATTATTCTCCAAGTGATTGTTTTTGCTAAATGTCTTTTTTTTTCTACTTTTTTCATTGATCTCCTTCTTTTAGTTTTAGATAGATTGATACAAATCCTGCGCTCTTTTTTGAAATGCATCAGCTATTTTATTTAATCCATACTGAAACGATTTTGTCATAACTATATTTAGAAATTTATTCTCAATTTCAAAATCAATATCAAATAAAATTTCAGTACCATTGTCAGATTCTATAAATTTCCAATTATTTTCAAGATGTCTTAAAGGCCCACCAATATTAGTTACTTTAATTGTATTAGTTTTATTGTTAAATTGAACATCGCTTTTATAAGTATCTTTAAAAGGACCTTTGCCAATTGTTAGATCAGCAATAATTAAAGTTTTATCTCCTTCTATATTTTTTTCATATACGTGTGATCCTAAACAAAAAGGAACAAAATCAGGATATTTTTCAATATCTAAAACTAAATCAATTAGTTGATCTTTTTTACATTCAATTAATCTCTTAACTGATGCTTTGGGCATTAACAGATTTCAATCTATTTTTTTGTAGTTTAACAAAGTCTTCATCAGCATGATACGATGATCTAGTTAAAGGTGATGAAGAAACTAATAAGAAACCTTTTGTTTTCGCAATATTTTCTAAATCTTTAAATTCATCGGGATGATAATATCTGCTCAACGGATGGTGTTTAGGAGATGGTTGCAAATATTGACCAATTGTCAAAAAGTCTACTTCTGCTGATCTTAAATCATCCATTACTTGAATTAATTCGTCCTTATCTTCGCCAAGTCCAACCATTAGACCAGATTTTGTAAAAACTTTCTTATTAAACTTTTTCACATTTTTTAAAAGTTCTAAAGATCCAAAGTATCTGGCACCAGGTCTCACCTTAAGATAAAGACGAGGCACGGTTTCAATATTATGATTAAAAACATCTAGGTCAGCTTCTAGAAGTTTTTTATAAGCGTCACCTTTTCTCAAGAAATCTGGTGTTAAAACTTCAATAGATGTTTCTGGATTTTTTTTACGTGTAGCATTAATTACTTCATAAAAATGATTTGATCCACCGTCATCAAGATCATCTCTATCTACAGAAGTAATAACAACATGTTTTAAATTTAATTTTTTTACAGCATTAGAAATTTTATAAGGTTCAAATGGATCTAAACTTTCAGGTTTTCCAGTTTTTACATCACAAAAAGCACAAGCTCGCGTACAGGTATCTCCCATAATCATAAATGTTGCATGTCTCTTACTCCAACATTCTGTGATGTTTGGACAATTAGCCTCCTGACATACGGTGACTAAATTATTTTGATTGACTATAGTTTTAGTTAAAAAAAACTCTCTACTATTAGATAATTTTGATCTTATCCAATTAGGTTTTTTTTTAATTGGATTAACAGGTTTGTTAATTTTTTCAGGATGTCTAACTTTAATTTTCATTTATTAATTATATAAATTGTTTCATCTTCTTTTCCAAATAAGAATCTTTCTCTAATTAATGTCTCTATAAAATCTAGATCTAAATTGTCGCTTAACAGAGAATTTTTATGATCTTTTTCTTCTATTTTATTAATTAAGGATATTTCCTCTTTTTTCAAGTCGGACAAAAACTCCTTTTTTTCAATATATGAAAAAAAACCTCTTTCTCCAGAAACCAAATTAAAACCAAAATAAAAAATAAGGAAAAGGGATATTAATAAAAAATAATTTCTTTTTATTAATCGAAGCATTAATTGATCTTATTCATCCTCGCTTTTTTTCCAAGTTCTTCTTCAATACGGATTAATTGATTATATTTCGCAACCCTTTCAGACCTAGCTAGTGAGCCAGTTTTAATTTGATTTGAATTAGTTCCAACCGCCAAATCAGCAATAAAAGTATCTTCACTATCGCCAGATCTATGAGAAATAATGGTTTTATAACCAATGGTTTGAGCAAATTTAATTACATCTAACGTTTCTGAAACAGTGCCAATTTGATTTAATTTTATTAAGATAGAGTTTGATGATATATTTAAAAAACCTTTCTTAAGTCTTTCAAGATTTGTTACATAAAGATCATCTCCTACGATTTGAATTTTTTTAATAGATTTCATTAATTTATTCCATGCCAACCAATCATTCTCTGCAAACGGATCTTCAATAGATTTAATTTTATATTTTTTAATAATTTTTTGATATTCTTTAATAGATTTATCTACTGAA
>CACNXU010000050.1 GCA_902624585.1 uncultured Pelagibacteraceae bacterium
TTCTCATATTGTGTAAACGATCAGCGATCTTAACTAATAAAACTCTAATATCTTTTGATGTTGCTAAAATTAATTTTCTAAAATTTTCAACTTTTGAATTAGCTCCAGCAGAATTTTCAAAAGCTGATATTTTTGTTACACCTTCAACTAAGTCTGCTACTTCATCACCAAATTCCTTTTTAATTGTTTCATATGTTGCGAAAGTATCTTCAATTGTGTCATGAAGTAAGCCAGTGGTAATTGTAGCACTATCTAATTTCAGTTCAGTTAAAATATTTGCAACCTCGATTGGATGAACAGAATAAGGATCACCCGATGCTCTTTTTTGGCTCTTATGTGCATTGACAGCAAAATTATAAGCTTTATCTAATCTTTCAGGATTCAGAAATTTATTATAAACTTTTACTTTATTAATTAGTTCATTTGAATTAAGCATTAATAATATTATATCAGAAAATCAAATTTGTTTAATAGATCTAATGTCTCTATCAGGAAGTAGAGAAATCAACGTTTTAATATCAGATTGATTATCAGGATGTACCCAGTTTTTTTGAATTTCAAATAATGGAAATAATACGAAATTTCTCTTATGCATCATTTTGTGAGGTAAGATAATCCTTGCATTTTTTTTTGATACCAATTTATTAAAATCAATTATATCTAAATCGCATATACGAGGAGCATTTTTTTTTGTTTTTTTTCTACCCAATTGAGATTCTATAGATTTGCATATTTTTAATAGTTCTTGAGGATTACAATGACATTGTAATTTTAAAATTATATTTAAAAATTTAGGTTTTGTTGTATCTGGCCAGGAGGGAGTTTCGTAATAACTTGATACCGAGAGAAAATCTAAATTATGCTCTATTAATAAAAATTTTGCTTTTTCTATATTTATTTTTCTTAGACCTAAATTTGAACCTATTCCTAAAAAAACAATTTTAGCTTGATCTTCTAATATATCTTGCCTTTTCACGGTTCCAATCTCTACTTTTTTTTGTTGCTCTTTTATCATATTGTTTTTTTCCTTTAGCAACTGCTAATTCTATTTTGGCTTTTCCTTTTTTAAAATACATTTTTGTTGGAACTAAAGTTAAACCATCTCTCTGCATTTTACCTATTAATTTATTTATTTCTTTTTTATTAAGTAATAATTTTCTGACATCATCTGGTTTATGATTGGAGTAACTAGCTTGCTTGTATGGAGAAATATGTGAATTAATTAAAACAATTTCACCTCTCTTCTCTACAGCATATGAGTCTGCGATATTTACCTTACCATCTCTTACCGATTTAATCTCAGATCCCTTTAAAACAATTCCTGCTTCAAAAAGGTCTTCAAAAAAGTAGTTGAAACTTGCTTTTCTATTTAAACAAATAATTTTTAAACCAGGATTGGTTTTTCTGTTCATTAAATTATTTTAGCAGACTTAAGAGCTTTTTTTACAATATCTTTTGTTGTCTCTGTTACTTTTACAAGTGGTAATCTTACTTTGTCATCACAAAGTCCTAAAAGTTTTGCTGCATATTTTACAGGACTAGGGTTACTCTCAACAAACATTGAGTGATGAACTGGTTGTAATATTTTATCTAATCTTTCTGCTTCTTTCATTTCGTTATCAGTATCTGATAATGAAAATTTTTGAAAATCAGAACAAATTTTAGGTGCAATATTTGCTGTTACACTAATAGCGCCCACCCCCCCACGTTTATTAAATTCAAATGCATTATCATCATTACCTGTTAATTGAATAAAATCCTTACCCATTTTATCAATTGTCTGATTAACTCTGTCTAAATCACCTGTTGCATCTTTAACACCAACTATATTTTTTAATTCATACAACCTGGCCATTGTTTCAACTGACATGTCAATCACAGATCTTCCAGGAATATTATAAATTATAATTGGTATACCGCACTTATCATTAATAGCTTTGTAATGTTGATACAAGCCTTCTTGTGTCGGCTTATTGTAATAAGGTGTAACTACCAAAGCACCATTAGCTCCCGCTTTTTCTGCATGAGCAGTTAAAGAAATTGCTTCCTCTGTTGAGTTAGATCCAGTTCCAGCAATAACTGGGATTTTTCCATTACTTTCTTTAATGCATAAATCTATTACTCTTTGATGTTCTTCATGACTTAAAGTAGGAGATTCACCTGTAGTACCTGCTGGAACGAGTCCATTGGTGCCATTGTCAATATGAAAATGAATTAATTTTATATATGCTTCCTCATCTAGACCATTATTTTTAAATGGTGTAATTAAAGCAACATTTGATCCTTTAAACATAAATACTTATAACATAGTTTAAAGATTCATATACTAAAAGATTATGTTCAAAAAAATATTATTTTTAGGTTTTGCTGTATCAATATTTATGTTTTCAAATTATCTATTTGCCGAAATCAATTCAGTAG
>CACNXU010000051.1 GCA_902624585.1 uncultured Pelagibacteraceae bacterium
ATTTTGTGTAGATAGACATAAACCTCATTTCTTAAATTTAGTAAAAAACAAACTTGATATAACTTTTGCTAATGAACAAGAAATTATATCATTAATTGAAGCAAAGAATTTTGATGATGTTATTAAATTCTCAAAACAACTGAAAAAATTAATAGTTATAACCAGAGGGGAAAAAGGTGCAGTTTCAATTAATGGCAATGAGATTATTGAGTCTGGTACACAAAAAAATCTAAAAATTGTTGACCTTACAGGAGCAGGTGATCTATTTGCTGCTGGATTTCTGCACGGATACGTTAATAAATTATCAACAAAGGAATGTCTGGAAAAGGGTACTGAAATGTCATCAAAGGTGATCCAACAAATTGGTGCTAGACTGTAAATTTATTTTTTCTTTCTTTTAAAACTTCCTTTACCTTTTTTAGGCTTAACTATTTTTGGTTTGTACTTTTTTGTAAATAAATCTTTCATTATCGGATTTTTCTTATTTAATTTGATAACCATTTTTTTTACTAATTATAAAATCATCATCTTTAAAAGATTTTGCAATTTTTTTTCTTAATCTATAAATATGAGTCTCAACTGTATGAGTTTCTATATCAGATTGATAACTCCACACGTTTTCTTGTAGTTCATTAATACTGACTGGTTTTTTTGATTTTGATAAGTAAAGAATTGTATTAATTTCTTTTTCGGTCAATTTAATCTTGGTATTATTTCTAAGAAATTCTCTTGAATTTAAATCTAATAAATATTTGTTTATTTTCACCTCAGACTGGCTATTAAATTGTTTTTTTAAAAATTCGATATTGATCTTCTCTACTAATTTAAAAATATCAATTGGTATATTATCTAGAACAAACTGATTTTCGATGTCTGAATGTTTCTTATTAGATATAATTAAATAATTATTAAGATTTTTTAATTTTTCATTGAGGGAATTCTCATTATTTACAAAAATGATATTAAAATTTAAATCTAAAGCCAACTCCTCAAGAATATGATAAAGTGAATTAAAATTATAAATTATTAAATTCTGCATGTTCAAAAAGAGAATATGACAATTTTTATAAAAAATAAATACACTCTTCTAATAGATGAATTTAAATTTAAGTGTTGTATTGGAAAAAAAGGCTCAACTAGAACAAAAATAGAAGGGGATAAAAAAACACCAAAAGGAACCTTTGAAATTGAAAATCTTTATTTTAGAAAAGATCGTAAAGTAAAACCTTTGACATCACTAAAATGTATTGAAATCAAAAAAAATATGGGTTGGTGTAACGATATTCGTTTTCCAAAAAAATATAACAAACTCATAAAAATTGAAAAAAAAGTCAAGCATGAAAAGTTAAGAAGGAAGGATTATAAATATGATTTTATTATTCCATTAAAATACAACTTTAAAAAACCAGTTCCTGGTCTAGGAAGTTGCATTTTTATTCACCTTACAAAGGATTATAAACCAACAGCTGGTTGCATTGCTTTAAAAGAAAAAGATTTTTTAATTATGCTAAAAATAATTAAAAAAAATTCAAAAGTTAAAATTTATTAGGACCTTTGACCAAAAATACTCGATCCTATCCTAATATATGTTGAAGAATTTTTTACAGCTTCAAGATAGTCTGAAGACATACCCATACTTAATTGAGTAAAACCTTGATTGTCATTTAATTTTTTCATCTGTTCAAAGTAACCTACTGAATCAGTATCAACAGGTGGTATACACATTAAACCTACTAAATCCAAACCAATTTTATTACAGTATGAAACTAATTGACCTAACTCATTTTTATTAATTCCTGATTTTTGATTTTCATCACCAATGTTTACTTGTAAAAATATTTTAATTTTTTTATTTATTTTCTTTTGTTCGTCCGCAATTTTCTTTGCAAGTTTTTCATTATCAACTGAATGAATAAAATCAAATAATTTTACTGCGGGCTTAACTTTATTGGTTTGCAACTTACCTATCATATGCAGTTTAATTGCAAAATTTTTTTTTTTAATATCTGTCCATTTTTCAACCGCTTCCTGAACTTTGTTTTCTCCAAAATCAAGATGTCCATTATCTATGAGGGGTAAAATTTTTTCAATTTTAAAAGTCTTTGAAACTGCTATGATTTTCGGTTTACTATCAATCTTTAATTCACTTAGAAGACCTTTGATTTTATTTTCAATATCTAATAAATTTTTAACCGTACTATGCATATAAATAAAATAAGAAAATATTACTTTATAAACAATTTTGATACAAATAATATTGATAAACTAGATAAACAAACAGCTATCATTTATAGA
>CACNXU010000052.1 GCA_902624585.1 uncultured Pelagibacteraceae bacterium
GTGGTTTATTATTAATTTGGATTGTAAATGATTTAAGAAAAGATTTATTGGACATAAAAAAAGTAAAACCTACCACAAAAAAAAGTAAAGAACCTTCATACATTAGTAGCATTGGAAAAGTTTTATTTGCAGATATCATGATTAGTTTTGATAATGTAATTGGTGTTGTTGCTGCTGCAAAAGGTTATTTTGGATTTATGATATTTGGACTTATGTTGTCAGTTGTTTTAACAGGTGCTTTAGCAACATATATGGCTAATTATATACAAAGACATATTTGGATAGCTTATATCGGCTTAGTATTTATCTTAATCGTTGGTCTACAATTAGTAATTGGTGGATTGGTTGATCTTGAAATATTAAATATTAATGAAAAATTTAAAAAATATTTTTAATTAAAAAGAATTTTTTTTATTAGGAAATTTAATTTTTCTAACTTCTTTTGAGTAATTTGAAACAGCCTTAGAGATATCTTTTCTAATATTTGCATATTTTTTTACAAACTTATAATTCATTGGATTTAAGCCAACTAAATCATCAAAAACTAAAATTTGACCATCACAATATTTAGAAGCTCCTATACCTATTGTTGGAACTGTAATTTTTTGACTAACAAGTTTTGCTAAAGAAGTCTCAATACATTCTAAAACAATAGAAAATACTCCAGCTTTTTCTAACAATTGCGAATCTCTTAGAATGTGATCTCTCTCTAGCTTTTTTTTGCCTTTAAATTTAAAAGTTTTATCCGACTGAGGAAGTAGCCCTAAATGGCCCATTACTGGAATTTTATTTTTAACTAAAGTTTTAATTATTTCGTAAATTTTTTTTCCACCTTCCAATTTTACTCCATCACATTTGGTTTTTTTCATTATTTGTTTTGCATTTTTTAAAGCCTCTTTAGGAGTTCGATAGGTATTATGTGGCATATCAACAATCATTAAACTTTTTTTTATGCCCATTCTCACACTTTTAGAATGTTCAATCATAGTATTTAATGTAACTTCTCTAGTAGATTTATAGTTATACAAAACAGATCCAAGAGAGTCTCCGACAAGTATAATATCACAATGATTATCTAAAATTGATGCAACGTTTTTTGAGTAAGCAGTTAAACTTACAATTTTTTGTTTATTTTTTTTTTTAATTAAATCTGAAATTTTTTTTTTCATCGACTTACCAAGAGCCGGTATTTTCCATTGAAGCCCAAGGTTCTTTAGGTTCTAAATTTCCTTCTTGAAGAATTTCAATTGAAATTTTGTCTGGTGATCTAACAAAAGCCATATGGCCATCTCTTGGAGGTCTATTAATAGTATAACCCATATCCATTAATCTTTGGCAAGTTTCATAAATATTATCTACTCTATAGGCAAGATGACCAAAATTTCTTGAACCTTCTCCAAGTTCATCACCATCCCAATTATATGTTAGTTCTATTTCTGCTTTTTCATCACTTGGTGCAGCAAGAAAAATTAATGTAAATCTTCCTTTTTCATTTTCCATTCTTCTTGTTTCTTTTAAACCAAGCCCTTTGCAGAAAAATCTTAGAGACTCATCTACGTCTTTAACCCTAATCATTGTGTGTAAATATTTCATAATATTAATTTATAATTAAAAACTACTCTAATTCAATAGTGCTGGGTGGTTTTGAAGTAACATCATACACTACTCTGTTTATACCCCTAATACTGTTAACTATTTTATTTGATATAGTTTGCATAAAAGACTTTTTAAATTCATAATAGTCGGCTGTCATTCCATCTTCAGAGGTAATTGCTCTTAATAAACATAAGTATTCATAAGTACGATTATCTCCCATAACACCTACTGTTTTTACTGGAAGTAATGCTGCATAAGCTTGCCAAATCTTGTGATAAAGACCGTGATCTTTTAAAGCTTGAATAAAGTAATAATCAGCCTCTTTTAGAATTTTAATTTTTTCATTAGTTATTATGCCTGGCATTCGAATAGCTAAACCTGGTCCAGGAAAAGGATGTCTTGAAATAATTTCTCTACTTAAATTTAATTCTAATCCTAATTTTCTTACCTCGTCTTTAAATAAGAATTTTAGTGGTTCCACTAATTTTAAATTCATTTTTTTGGGTAATCCACCAACATTATGATGTGATTTAATTTTAGAAGATTGGCTTCCGGTAACAGATTTGCTCTCAATTAA
>CACNXU010000053.1 GCA_902624585.1 uncultured Pelagibacteraceae bacterium
ATCCTCAAAAACCCAATAAAATATTGATTTAATTAAGATATGCGACACTATTGCGATTGATAATCATTCTCATTGAGAATAGTTCTCATTCTCAAAATAACGTTAATTTTAAGGAAAAATATGAAAAAAATATCAATTTTAGCTTTGATTATATCTTTATTCGTTTCGGCCTTTGCTGTTGCAAATGAGGTTAATATATTCAATGCAAGACACTATAAGGCTGATGCTGAAATGTATGGAAAATTTACAGCAGCTACAGGAATTAAAGTAAATTTAATTAATGGTAAATCAGGGGCCTTAGAAAAAAGAATAGCCGAAGAAGGGGCAGACTCTTCAGCTGATCTTTATATAACTGCAGATGCTGGAAGATGTGGAGCAATGGAAGCTAAAGGTTTGCTTCAAGGTGGATTAACATCTGATACAATTAAAGCATCTGTTCCTAAAAACTTTAGAACTAATAAATGGGTTGGAGTAGCAAAAAGAGCAAGAATTATTTATTACTCGCCTGAAAGAGTAAGTGGAGCTGAACTATCTGGTTTAACTTACGAGGGTTTAGCTGATCCAAAATGGAAAGGTAGATTAGTTATTAGAAAATCAAGTAACATATATAACAAATCACTTGTAGCCTCATTAATAGAAAATAATGGAAAAAAAGCTACAGCTGATTGGGCAAAAGGTGTTGTTGCGAATATGGCAAGAACTCCAAAAGGTAACGATAGAGCTCAAATAATGGCTGTTGCAGCAGGAGAAGCAGATATTGCTGTAGCAAACACTTACTATTTAGCACTTATGTTGTCTGGTAATAAAGGAGCTGAACAACAAGCGGCTGCAAAAAAAGTTAAAGCGTTTTTCCCTAACCAGCAAGGTAGAGGTACACACATGAATATTAGTTGTGCTGCTCTTGTAAAAGGTGCGCCTAACAAAGCAAATGCAATTGCACTTGTTGATTTTTTATTATCACCAGAATCTCAGGAACACTTCACAAATAATACATTTGAGTTTCCAATGATAGGTGGTGTTTCTCCAAGTCCATTAGTAGTAAATAATTTAGGGTTAGATTTTAAACAAGATTTAGCAACTAAAGTTTCTAGTTATGGAAAAAATCAAGCTGCTGCATTAGAAGTTATGACAGCTGCTGGTTGGAAGTAACATATAGTGAAAAAGAATTTATTTAACTCTGGTTTAAATAATTCTTCTGATACGAGTGGTCCACTTGAGGGTCAGATAACATGTGGGCCATGCTCGTTAGAGGTTGAAAAAATGCAGAGTAAAATAAATAATAGAAAATTATCAGAGATTGAAAAAGACGAGGCTCTAGACATCCTCACTCCTTTTAAATAATGATATATTTCTTTTAGACGGTGCCCACGTCACTCTCCTCTAGGATCTTTACCCTTTCCTAGAAATTGTCGTGGGCATTAAAATTTCTACTCTACAAAATACAACTTTAAATTTAGATAAATTTTTTATTTAATATATAATAAGTCCATAATGTTAAAAAACTTTAATATATGGCTGATATCATCACTGTTTGTTTCTACAGCTGTATTAATTCCAATTATAACAGTTTTTTTTAGCTTTTTTGAGGAGACTTCTAATTATTACCAAATATTAAAAGATACGTTTCTTTTAGAATATATTTTTAATTCTTTCACATTGTTAATATGTGTTTTACTTCTTACATTTTTAATAGGAACAGCTTGCGCATACTTAGTCTCATTTTATAAATTTCCTTTTAGTGATTTCTTTAAATGGGCACTTATACTCTCTTTTGCGGTCCCTCCCTATATATATGCATATTCTTTAACAGCTTTTTTTGAAAATTATGGTACAGCATTTACAATTTTAACTAACTTGTTTGGTGAGGGAGAATATAACAAATATATCCCAAAGTTTGATGGTCGTTTGGGAGCTGTACTTTCACTTTCATTTTCTTTATATGCTTACGTTTACATCCTATCTCGTGCCTCTTTTTTATATCAATCTCAGAATTTAATTGATTTAGGAAGAAGTCTAGGTTTTTCAAAATTTAAGTCACTATATTCTTTAATATTACCAGCTGCCAGACCAGCTATTGTTGCAGGTTTATCTCTTGTTGCAATGGAGACATTAGCTGAATTTGGGGCAGTTGATTTTTTCTCAATAAATACTTTGACTACAGGAATTTA